>JAYROM010000022.1:0-25738 GCA_041911695.1 Aeromonadaceae bacterium | reverse complement strand
GAGGTCTATGGTCTGCTACGGCTGGCGCACTATCAAACCTCCGGCTCGGATCTGCGGCTATTGCTGGATAGCCCCTCCATTAGCCTATTTCGCCTGGAGCAGGACGGCCAGCTGATCGGCTTGTGTCTGCTAAACGCCGAAGGCGGACTACGGCAAGAGCTCGCTAGCGCAGTCTGGGCGGGGCGCCGCCGGGCGCGGGGGCATCTGCTGCCGCAAACCCTGATGGCCCATGCCGGCCATCGTGAGGCGGGTGGCGATCGCTATCAACGCATCCTGCGCATCGCCGTTCATCCGGCAGTCCAGGGCCAGGGCGCTGGCCGCGCACTGCTTGCCGCCCTGCATGATGCGCTGCCGGCACAAACCTGGCTCGGCGTCGCATTTGCGCTGGATACCCGCCTACTGCACTTCTGGTTGCAGGCAGGCTTCGCTCTGGTCCGGCTTGGCCAAGGTGCCGACAGTGCCAGTGGCGAGGTTTCGGCCATCCTGTTATTGGCGCGCGATGCTGATCAGCGCCAGCAGGTGGCGAGCTGGCAGCAGGCCTGTCTGGCCGAATTGCCACTGCTGCTGCTCACCAGCTTGCACACTTTATCCGCCGAAGTGGCGGTGCAACTGTTATCCAGACTACCGCCCTCGCGCTCACCCACACCCGCACGCATCCTGGCGCTGGCGGACAGCCAACACCCGCTTGAGCCGGCCCTGCCAGCCCTGCATCGCTGGCTACTAGGCCAAGCCGATCGCTGGCTCTCCTTGCCCGCGGCCAGCAGTGCTCTGCTGATCCGGCGTGTTATGCAAAACTGGTCCTGGGAAGCGATAAGCCAAGCCGGCCTGATCCAGGGCTATAAGGATGGCCAACGCCAAATCCGCCAAGCGATTGGTCAGCTGATCGCCTATCAACCGGTAGAATAATGTGACAATTCTTGACGGACGGCGGCTTTGTCACAGACTGACACACATCCGCGCCGTGCTTGCGGCATACTTTTTTCACTACTCTTTCCCAGCGAGGTCGGCATGAGTGCTACACATATTCTGGTCGTTGACGACCATGCGGAGATTCGCGATCTGCTGAAACGCTTTCTGGAGCAGCATGGCTACCGAGTCAGTTGTGCCCGGGATGGCCGCGAAATGAAACGGCTGCTCGAACACTCGTCGGTCGAACTGGTGGTGCTGGATTTGATGTTGCCTGGTGAAGACGGCCTCAGTTTGTGCCGCGGCCTGCGCGCCAGCTCGCAGATGCCGATCATCATGCTCACCGCCATGGGCGAGGATATGGATCGCATCGTCGGGCTGGAGATGGGCGCCGATGATTATCTGGCCAAGCCATTCAACCCGCGCGAGTTGCTGGCCCGCATCAAGGCCGTCCTGCGGCGTACCGGACAGCAGACCGATCACCCGACCGACAATCATGGCGTCAGCCAGTATCAGTTTGCCCACTGGCAACTGGACACCGCCCGTCGCGAGCTGGTCGACGAGCAGGGGCTTTCGCTTAGTCTGTCCACTGCCGAATATGATCTGCTGCTGGTCTTCCTGCAGCGCCCGCAGCGGGTGCTCAGCCGGGATCAATTGTTGGATCTGGCGCGCGGTCGGGAAGCCCAGGCGTTTGATCGGGCGATTGATACCCTGGTCAGCCGTTTACGACGCAAGCTGGAGAGCGACCCGAAAAACCCGGATATCATCAAGACGGTGTGGGGTGGCGGTTATATGTTAGCCACCGAGGTCAAACATGTTTAAGCGCTGGCTGCCCCGCTCGCTGACCACACAATGGTTGTTGCTGATGCTGACCGCCCTGATTGTGGCGCAAGTGGTCAGCATCCAGATTTATCGCTCTGAACGCGACGAGACGCTGGGGCTGATCAATAACCGCTTTGCCCTCTCGCGCCTGCTCTCGGTCGTCCGCCTGCTGCAAGATACGCCACCTGAGTTGCATCGCGAAATCTTGCGCGCCAGCCGTAGCGAAAGTCTGTCGCTGCGGGTGGAGACAGCACCGTTGACCCCGGAGCAGCGCAGTACCGGCTTTGAACAGCGGGTGCGCAACGAGTTGAACTATCCGGCCAATCTCGCCATCCAGATCAGCGTCGAGATGCCCGATGGCCCGCCGCATCCGGTCGATGTCCCCTACCCGCATATCGGCCGCCAACACATGGGCCGACCACCAGCACGCGACATCCGGCTTTATGGCGCCATCCAGCTGAACAATACCACCTGGCTCAACTTCAGCTCATTCGCCGATATCGAGCCGCCGGCCTGGTCGCGGCGGGCGGTGGTCAGCCTGTTGCTGATGGCCGCGATCCTGACCGTGCTCACCACCTGGCTGTTACGCCGCGTCAATCAGCCGCTGCGCAAGCTGGCCAGCCACGCCGAACAGTATGGCCGCGGGCTGACCTTACCGCCGATCGAGGAGACCGGGCCAATCGAGATCCGCGAGACCCTGGCCGCCTTCAACCGGATGCAGTTGCGTCTTGACCGATTTGTGCAGGACCGCACGCGCATGCTGGCCTCCATTTCACATGATCTGCGTACCCCGCTGACCAGCCTGCGCCTGCGTAGCGAGTTTATGCCGGATGGCGAGGACAAGGAGCGCATGCAGCAGACCATGACCGATATGGAAGAGATGCTGCGCGCCACGCTGGCCTTCTCGCGCGAGGATCAGCAGGATGAGCCGGTACGCAGTGTGGACTTGATCAGCTTGCTGCAAAGCATGGCCGATGATTACCAGGATGCGGGCCAGCAGGTGCAGTGTCTGAGTGATGGCCAATACCCGTACCTGTGCCGCTCCAGCCTGCTACGCCGCGTGCTGCAAAATCTGGTGGATAATGCACTGACCTATGCCGGCGATGCCGAACTGTCGCTGGAGGTGGACGCCGAGCAGTTGATCCTGCGTGTCCGCGACCATGGCCCGGGTATTCCGGAAGAGGCGCTGGACGAGGTGATGAAGCCGTTTGTCCGGCTGGACAGCGCGCGCAATACCGAAGGGGGCAGTGTCGGCCTGGGTCTGGCAATTGCCCGCACCCTGATCCACCGCCAGGGCGGGGAGCTGCTGTTGGCCAACCATCCCGATGGCGGCTTGCTGGCCAGTCTGATTCTGCCGCGCTAAGCAAGGTAGCACCTGTCGCCACGCCACCTCATTCGCTCATAAAAACAGAGGGCATCCGCAGATGCCCTCATGGTGGAAACCCGTTTGCCAGTCAGACCCGATATCGCGATGCCATATCGGGTTTATCCTGTTTTATTCTACTGACAACAAACGTCCGCTTAAGGCCGGTACCGTGATGGTATAGGTGGTACCGGACAAACTGACGGTCGAACTGTCAACCAGATCGGTCAGATCGCCCGTGCCGCCAATCACATCACTGTTCAGGGTGATCTTGGCGTCGACCGTCCCGGCGTTCAGCAGATACAGCACCTTGTCGCTGCTGGTGCTCTTCAGATCTACATAAATGCTGCTGTCAGAGTAGATATGGGTGCGCGCCCCCTTGGCCAGGGCCGGATGGGCCTCACGCAATGCCATCAACTGGGTGACGTAGGTCTTCAGCGTCGACTGCTGGGTGGTGGGGGTGAAACCATCGGTCACCCCTTCAATCTTGCCGGTCGAACGCGCAACGTGGTCATCACACAACCCCTGGCTGGCACAAGTAGAACTGCTCACCTGGGTAGAGAAGCCGTCCACCTGATCGCCGATTTCGTCACCATAGTACACAGTGATCGGCCCCGAGTTGGCGGCGAGGAAGCTGAATGCCGCCTGGTGGCGCAGCAGGTAGTTGGTTTCACCCGGGTTACCCAGACCGCCACGCTGCAGCAGATCGCCGAAGCGTACCAGATCGTGGTTGCCAATCATCAGGTTCGGCATGGCGAAGTCCGGATAGGCACTGCCATCGTTCCAGCTGGCGTACAGCTGGGTCGGATCCTTCTTGGTGCCCGACTCTTCGACGGCCAGCGCCTGTACCACACCGTAACGCAGCGGGAAGTTGAAGTTGGACTTCAGCGCCGGGGTCGTGGTCGTACCGTAGCCGGCACTGGCGATATAGTCCTGGCCACTCCACAGCTCACCGACCATATAGCCCAAGGTGCCCCAGGTCTCGCCAGCATCCTTACGCGCCTTGGCAGCCGCTTCTACCGCAGTGCGGATGGTATTCCATGCAGTGGTCGGTACCTGATAGGCCTGATCCAGACGCCAGCCATCGATGCCATATTGGGTCACATAGTAACTGGCCAGCTCCTTAAAGAAGGCGATGCTGTTATCCGAGCTGTAATCAATGCACTTTTGCGTCGAACTGACCGTACAGGTGGTATTCGAGGCGCTCAGGAAATCTGGCAACAGGCCGGTCGGCGACGGGTTAATCACCCCCTTGCTGCTGGTATGGCCAAAGACCCCGTCGAGGAACACATACAGCCCCTTGGCGTGGGCGGTGTCGACCAACTCCTTCAGCTTGGCATTGGAGCCGAAGTTCGGATCAACAGTGTAGTAATCACAGGCAAAGTAACCGGTAGCCGCCAGCTTATCGTCGCTGGTTTGGCCTTTGCACGAATCGAAAATCGGCGTCAACCAGATGGCATTGACGTTCAGGCTCTTGATGTAGTCCAGGCTGTCGATGATGCCCTGCAGGTCGCCCTTATGGTTAGACGGACCATAGCCTACGTTGTAGTTGATGCTGTCATCACCGTTGACGAAGGCCTCGACCATGATCTGGTACATGCGCAGATCACAGGCCGCACTGGCGCCGGAGCCCTGATTACAGGCCAGACGACTCTCTGCGGTGCCGGATGCACTGGTGATGGTCTTGGTATAGCTGGTATCGGTATTGCCGCCGTTGTTACCGCCACTGCTGCTACTGCCACCCCCGCCACAAGCGGTCAGTGCCAGAGCCAGCAAGGTGGCCAGAGTGGTACGCGGGAAAATCGCAGGCTTCATGATGACATCCTTGGTGTAGAGAACCGGATCGCGGCCGCAAGGGCCGATACCTGTGCATTGCAACGTGAATACGCGGTTTTTTGAACCGCCACACTGCAATCCTGAGACTGGCAGCGCTTTCAACTTTTCGCCAACCCGCACAATGGCGTCGAACGCTACCCTTTCGGCTTTTCTACCAACCGGGAATAGAAGCCTGAAAGGCTCGCTTTACAAGCGCGGGACGGCAGGGCTAGAGTCAGGAACCTCGTCGATAACTCTGTTCAGCACAAGGATGATCCGCATGAAAGATGCAACGCTGGCCCTGCACCATGGTTTCCGTAATGACCCGACCACCAAGGCGGTCGCAGTACCGGTTTATCAGACCGTGGCCTACGAATTTGATAACGCCCAGCACGGCGCCGACCTGTTTAATCTGGAGGTGCCGGGCAATATCTATACCCGCATCATGAACCCGACCAATGACGTGCTGGAACAGCGTCTGGCCGCACTGGAAGGGGGTGTCGCCGCCCTGGTGGTGTCAGCTGGCAGTGCCGCTATCAATTATGCGATCCAGACCCTGACCCGCGCCGGCGATAACATCGTCTCCACCCCGCAGCTGTATGGCGGCACCTATACCCTGTTCGCCCATATGTTGCCGTCGTTCGGTGTGGAGGTGCGCTTTGCCCGTGACGACTCACCGGCGGCGATTGCCGAGCTGATCGACGACAACACCAAGGCAGTGTATGCCGAAACCATCGGTAACCCGGCCGGCAATATCGTCGATATCGGCGGACTGGCCGATGTCGCCCATGCCCGTGGTGTACCCTTGATTGTCGATAACACGGTGGCCACGCCAATCCTGTGCAAGCCGATCCAGTTCGGCGCTGATATTGTGGTGCATTCCATTACCAAATATGTCGGTGGCCATGGCAACTCGCTGGGCGGGGTGATTGTCGATTCCGGCAAGTTCCCGTGGGCGGAACATGCGACCCGCTTCCCGCAGTTCAGTCAGCCGGAAGCCTCCTACCATGGCGTGGTCTATAACGACGCGTTTGGCGCGGCCGCCTTTATTGCCCGCGCGCGCACCGTGCCGCTGCGCAATACCGGCTCCGCCCTGTCGCCATTCAACGCCTTCCTGCTGCTGCAGGGGCTGGAGACGCTGTCACTGCGTATGGAGCGCCATGTCGACAACGCACTGGCGGTCGCCCACTACCTACAGAAACACCCCAAGGTGGCTTGGGTCAGCTATGCCGGGCTGGCGGATCACCCGCATCATGCACTGGCGCAGAAATATATGGGCGGCAAACCGTCGGCAATTCTGTCATTCGGCCTGCGTGACGGATATGAAGCCGGAGTGCGCTTCTACGATGCGCTGCAGATCTTCAAGCGCCTGGTCAACATCGGCGATGCCAAGTCGCTGGCCTGCCATCCGGCGTCGACCACTCACCGCCAGATGACACCTGCAGAGCAGGCGCGTGCCGGGGTACGTCCGGAGATGATCCGTCTATCGATTGGCATCGAGGCGATCGAGGATCTGCTGGCGGATCTGGATCAGGCACTCAACGCCTGAGTGCCAATGCCAGTCAGGGTAGCGCGAGATACCCGCCCGGAAGGGGCAGGATGATGCGAAATGCAGAGGGCTACGTCAGGTAGCCCTCTGTTTTAACAAGATAGGTTCACGCCAACGCCTGACGCAGCAGGGCCAGCGCCACCAGCCACATAATGACCCCGACCAGGCCATCAATCAGCCGCTGCGCACGCGGGGTCGCCAGCCAGGGCGACAGGCGCGCCGCAAGTAGTGCCAGGCCATAAAACCAGACGGTGGAGGCCAGCACCGCCCCGGTGGCAAACGCCGGCAGGCTGGCCACCGGCCACTGTGCCGCCACCGAGCCGAGGATCATCACGGTATCCAGATAGACATGCGGATTGAGCAGGGTCACCGCCAGCGTGGTGGTGATGATGGCCATGCGCCCCTCCGGCCCTTGCTCAGCGGTTAATCCGCCTGCGCCGCCTAGCCAGGCACGCCGCAACGCCAGCGTGCCGTAAGTCAGCAGGAAGGCGACGCCGCCCCAAGTGAGCAGCACCTGCAACAGGGGCACGCTGGCCAGCCAGCGTCCGCCGCCAAACACCCCGAGACAGATCAGTACCAGATCGCAAAACAGACACAGACTGGCCACCAGCAGATGGTGCTGGCGACGAATGCCCCGGCTCAGCACATAGGCGTTTTGCGCGCCAATCGGCATGATCAGGCTGGCGCCCAGTAAGAACCCTTGTAGCGCTGCGACGGACATCTGCCTCTCCTTTTATTGCCTGATCAGTTCAGTGGACGCCAGCCTACTGGGCGGCTAGAGTTCAGTAAAACTAATGTTTTTAATAATCCATTAGAGAGACTAATAATGAGAGCGTCCATCCGGCCACCGCTCGACTATCGCCTGCTGCAGGCGCTCGATGCTGTGATCAGCGAACAGGGATTTGAACGGGCAGCACGTCGTCTGCATCTGACCCAGTCCGCCATTTCGCAACGCATTCGCCAACTGGAAGAGCAACTGGCGCAACCGCTGCTGATCCGCGGTACCCCGTTGCAGACCACACCAGCCGGCCAGGCACTGCTGGTGCACTACCGGCAGATCCACCAGCTCGAGCAAAACCTGCTCCCCCAGCTGCAGCCCGACGCCCCGCAACAGCCGTTGTCGGTCAGTATTGCGGTCAATGCCGACAGCCTGGCCACCTGGCTGGTGCCCGCGCTGGCCCCCCTGCTCTGCGCCCATCCGCTGGCGCTGAATGTCGTGGTCGATGATGAAACCCGTACCCATCAGCGTTTACGCCAGGGCGAAGTGTTTGCCGCCGTCTGCTGCCAGTCGCATGCCCTGCCCGGTTGTCAGAGCACGCTACTCGGCGACATGGTCTACCAGCTGGTCTGCTCGCCGGATTTCCAGCAGCGCTACTTCGCGCAAGGGCTGCACGCCGGCACTCTGAACCGCGCACCGGCCGTGGCGTTTGATCCGCACGATGACATGCATGTCGGCTACCTGCGTCAGCATTTCCAGCTTGAGCCCGGCGGCTACCCCTGCCACACGGTCCGCTCCAGCGAGGCGTTTATTGCTCTCGCCGTCGCCGGGGCAGCCTATTGCCTGATCCCGGCACTGCAAATCCGCGACCAGGTGGCGCGCGGAGACCTGGTGGTCCTGCCTGCCCCCACGCTGAGTCGGCGGTTGTACTGGCAACGCTGGCAGCTGGAGTGCGGGATTCATCGCCAGATCAGTGAGGCGGTACTGCAGTCAGCCCGGCACCACCTGCAGGCCGACATATAACATAAAGGGATAAGCAAATAGTTTTTTATTAGTTATTTTTAGATAACAGTTCAGGCAAGCTGCAAACATCACCCGTCGGTCGCCACGCTGCCGCGACCGGCCAGTATCACTTTGCAAGGAGCCGCCATGCCCCCCGTTCTGATTGTTCCCGGCCTGCATAACAGCGGCCCTGACCACTGGCAAAGTCGCTGGCATCGCCAGCATCCGCACTGGCAGCGGGTCACTGGCCAGCCGTGGCAAGATCCGGATCTCACGATCTGGAGCGAGCAGGTCGCCTCCTGGCTACGCGCCAACACCGAGCCGGTCCACATTATTGCCCACTCCTTCGGCACCCTGGCCAGTCTGGTGGCGGCCCGCCGCTACCCGGAACGCGTAGCCTCGCTGTTTCTGGTCGCGCCGGCCGACCCGGCACTGCTACAGATTGATGAACAGGCGCTGAGCCTGCCTGCCGCCGCCCCCGGCGTGATTGTCGGCAGCCGTAATGACCCGTGGATGAGTACGGATCGCCTGCAACACTGGCAACGGGTCTGGAACCTGCCGGCGCTGGATGCCGGTGCCGCCGGACACATCAATGCCGCCTCCGGCCATGGTGATTGGGCGGAGGGTCTGCGCTGGTTAACCGAGTACTGGCAAGGTTTACCGGTGGCACAACCGGCCGCTTAGCAAAAAAGTGGCATAACAATGGTCTATTACTTATTTGGCGTCCGCTCGCCGGTTACGCAAAATCGCCCAAGCAAAGGGATCTTTAACTGATTAAGAAGGAATGGTTATGCGATTTCGCTCCTGGACTGTCCTGCCCGGTTTCGGGCCGACGCTAGGGTTCAGCCTGCTCTATCTGGGACTGATGGTGCTGCTGCCGATTGCGGCGCTGGTCGCCTATAGCGTGATAAATCTGGATGGTGCCACCTTCTGGCAGATCATGAACAGCCCGCGCGTGTTGGCCTCGTTTCGTCTGAGTTTTGGTGCCGCACTGATCGCCGCCACCCTCAATGCGCTGTTCGGCCTGATCCTGTCGTGGATTCTCGTGCGTTACGAATTTCCGGGCCGCCGCCTGGTCGATTTGCTGATCGACCTGCCGTTCGCCATGCCGACCGCGGTCTCGGGGATCGCACTGTGCGCCATCTTTGCCCCCAACGGCTGGATTGGCCAATGGCTGGCGCCGATGGGGATTCACCTCGCCTACAACCAGGCCGGAGTGGTGATTGCCCTGACCTTTATCGGTTTGCCGTTCGTGGTGCGCACCCTGCAACCGGTGCTGCGCGAGAGCGAGCGCGAGGTCGAAGAGGCCGCAGCCTGCCTGGGAGCCAACCGCCTGCAGACCTTTATCCGCGTCATCTGGCCGGCGCTGGTGCCGACCCTGCTCACCGGGTTTGCCCTGGCATTCGCCCGTGCAGTCGGCGAATACGGCTCGGTGATCTTCATCGCCGGTAATTTGCCGATGGTGTCGGAAATCGCCCCGCTGATGATCATGAGCCATCTGGAAGAGTATGACTATGCCGGCGCTTCGGCGATTGCCGTGGTGATGCTGTCGCTGTCGTTCCTGCTGTTGTTGTTGATTAACAAGTTGCAAGCCTGGAGCTGGCAACGTCTGGGAGGCGTCCGTTCATGAGTGCCCCGCATTCCATCCCCCCTATCCAGCAGGTCACCCGCGAGCCGGTCTGGGTGCGTCGCCTACTGATCGGCATCGGTGTCGGCTGGTTTGCCCTGCTGCTGCTGTTGCCGCTGGCGACCATTTTCTTCCAGGCCTTCAAACAGGGGATCCTGGTGTTCTGGCACGCGATTGCCGATACCGACACCCTGAGCGCCATCCGCCTGACCCTGCTGGTCACCCTGCTGTCGATCCCGCTCAATCTGGTGTTCGGCATCGCCGCGGCTTGGGCGATCGCCCGCTTCCGCTTCCCGGGGCGCCAGGCGCTGATCACGCTGATCGACCTGCCGTTCTCAGTCTCGCCGGTGGTCGCCGGCCTGATGTTCGTGCTGCTGTTCGGTAACCGCGGCTGGTTCGGCCCCTGGCTGAACGCGCATGACCTGAAAATCATCTTTGCCCTGCCCGGCATCGTGCTGGCCACCACCTTTATCACCCTGCCATTTGTGGTGCGCGAACTGCTGCCGCAGATGGAAGCACGTGGCAGCGAGGAGGAGGAGGCCGCCATCGTGCTCGGCGCCAGCGGCTGGCAGATGTTCTGGCGCGTCACCCTGCCCGGCATCCGCTGGAGCCTGATGTACGGCCTGCTGCTGTCGACCGCCCGTGCGGTGGGCGAGTTCGGCGCCGTCTCGGTGGTCTCCGGCCATATTCGCGGCCAGACCAACACGCTGCCGCTGCATATCGAAATTCTGTACAACGAATACCAGACCAGTGCCGCGTTCGCCGTGGCGACCCTGCTGGCGCTGTTTGGTCTGATTACCCTGCTTGGTGAAACGCTGCTGGCCCGCCTGCGCAGCCCGGCCAACCCGCAAGACGACTAGGAGAAGACGCATCATGAGTATCCAGGTTCAGCAGCTGAACAAGCACTTCAACCAGTACGCTGCGCTCGACAACATCAATCTTGATTTTCGTGACGGCGAGCTGGTCGCCCTGCTTGGCCCCTCCGGTTGCGGCAAGACCACCCTGCTGCGCATTATCGCAGGGCTGGAGCAGGCCGATAGCGGCCGCATCATCATCCGTGGCGAGGACGCGTCGGATCTGCATGTGCGCGAACGCCAGGTCGGTTTCGTGTTCCAGCACTATGCGCTGTTCCGCCATATGACGGTGTTCGAGAACGTCGCCTTCGGCCTGCGGGTGCGGCCGCGCAAGGAGCGCCCCACCGAGGCGGCGATCCAGCAACGGGTCAAGGAGCTGCTCGATCTGGTGCAGCTCGGCCATGTCGCCAAGCGCTTCCCGACCCAGCTCTCCGGCGGCCAGCGCCAGCGTGTCGCCCTGGCCCGCGCGCTGGCGGTCCAGCCGCGTCTGCTGCTGCTTGACGAGCCGTTCGGCGCGCTGGATGCCCAGGTGCGCAAGGAGCTGCGCCGCTGGTTACGTGAACTGCACGACGAGTTGCATGTCACCAGCCTGTTCGTCACCCACGATCAGGAAGAGGCACTTGAAGTCGCCGACCGCGTAGTGCTGATGAACGCCGGCAAGGTTGAACAGATTGGCACCCCGGCAGAGGTGTATGACCAGCCGGCCACGCCGTTTGTCCACCGCTTCCTCGGCAGCGTCAACCTGTTCCATGGCCGGGTCAGCGAGCACGGTATCGGCATCGGTAACGAGACGCTAGATGGCCATGTGCCGGCGCACCTCAGCCAGGGCAGTGCCGCGGTGGCGTTTGTCCGCCCGCACGAACTGGAAATTCTGCCGGAACACAGCGGCATCGGTATCAGTGCCAATGTGGTACGCTTGCTGCCAGTCGGCTCGCGCATCCGCGTCGAGTTGCGCGGCAATGGCGATCTGCAAGGTGCGCTGTTCGAAGCCGAGCTGGCCAAGGACCAGGTCCAGTTCCTGAGCCCGGGTCAGACTGTGCGTCTGGCCGCCCGTCAGGCCCAGGTCTATCCGGATTACGAAATCTGAGCCCGTTACCGCGGGCCGGAACACCAAGGAGTGAGGTGTGAATTTCCAGCAACTGCGCATCATCCGCGAAGCCGCTCGCCGCGACTGCAATCTGACTGACGTCGCCAATGCCCTCTACACCTCACAATCCGGTGTCAGCCGACATATCCGCGAGCTGGAGGATGAACTCGGCATCGAGTTGTTTGTCCGCCATGGCAAACGGCTGTTGGGCATGACCGAGCCCGGCAAGGAGTTGCTGAAGATTGCCGAACGGATGCTCGGCGATGCGGACAATATCCGCCGCCTGGCCAGTGCCTTTGCCAACCGGCAGAATGGCCGCCTGCATGTCGCTACCACCCATACCCAGGCGCGTTACGCCCTGCCGCGTGCAGTGAAGGCATTTCGCCAGCATTTTCCGGATGTGCAACTCGAGTTGCAACAAGGTGGTCCAGACGAGATCGTACGTCTGCTGCAGAGCGGCGAGGCCGATATCGGTGTCAGCAGTGAGCAACTGGAGCAGAGCGAGAACCTGGTGGCGTTCCCTTACTACACCTGGCACCACTGCATTTTGGTCCCCGCCGACCATCCACTGACCCGCATCGGCCAACTGACCCTGGCGCATCTTGCCGAGTGGCCACTGATCACCTACCAGACCGGCCTGACCGGCCGTGCGCGGGTGGATGAAGCCTTTGCCAATGCCGGGCTGCAACCGGAGATCCTGCTCACCGCGCAGGATTCAGACGTGATCAAAACCTACGTCGAGCTGGAGATGGGGGTTGGCATCCTCGCCGACATGGCCTTCGACCCGCGCCATGACCTGGGGCTGGTCAAACTCGATGCCAGCCACCTGTTCGCCGCACACACCGCCTGGATCGGCCTGAAAAAGGGGCAGTACCAGCACAACTTTGTCTGGGAGTTTATCCGTCTGTGTAATCCAGCCCTGTCGCTGAGCGATATCCAGGGCCGGGTATTTGGCGAGCCGGCGATGGACTACGAGATCTAGCCCTCTCAGCCAAACAGCGCGATCGCGGTGGCCAGCAGGCTACCACAAGCCAGATCCAGCACCACCCCGCAGCGCATCATCCGTCGTTGCGGCACCATGCCGGTGGCAAACACCAACGCATTCGGTGGGGTTGCCACCGGCAGCATGAAGGCACACGAGGCCGCCATCGCAATCAGTGCCGCCATCGCCATCGGATGGATACCCAACGGCCCAGCCAAGGGCACCAGCAGCGGAATCATCAGCGCGGCGGTCGCGGTATTCGAGGTCATCTCAGATAGGAACACTACGAAGCAGGTAATCGCCAGCAGGGTCAGCCACACCGGCATCCCCTGCAACCAGTCCAGCACCAGCCCAGCCAGAAAAGTGCTGCAGCCGCTGGCCTGCAGCATGCCGGACAGACACAGCCCGCCGCCAAACAACAACAGCACGCCCCACTCGGTCTGCTGTTCGATCTCTTTCCAGCCCGCTACCCGGGTGAGCCCGAGCAGGGCAATCGCCAGCAGGGCGACCCAGCTGTCCATCTGGTCGATGCCAAGCCAGGGGCCCCACAGGCCGGAGCCCATCCAGCCGGTGACGGTCACCGCAAAAATCAGCAGGGTCAACTGGCGCGCGCGCGTCCAGCGCCATCTCCCGCTGTCGTCCGGCTCATCCGTCGGAAACGACAGGCCGCTGAAATCGGGACGTAACAACAGATAGAGCACGCCCAACATCAGCGGCCAGAGCAGTAGCATCATCGGCAGGCCGTGCAGCAACCAGTCCTTGAACTGGATCCCGGCATAGGCGGCAGCAATCGCATTCGGCGGACTGCCCACCAGCGTGCCCAGCCCCCCCAAACTGCCGCTATAGGCGATCCCCAGTAGCACGAAAATCGAGGTCCCCTCGCTGACGTTCGCCTCCGGACGGCGCAATAACCCTAGCGCCAGCGGCAGCATGATGGCCACGGTGGCGGTATTGCTGATCCACATCGACAACACCGCAGTGGCCAGAAACAGTAGCAGGATGGCGCGCAGCGGCCGGCCGCCAGCTAACTGGATCACCCGGGTGGCCAGATAGCGGTCCAGTTGCTGGGTATGCAGTGCTGCGGCCAGCGCAAAGCCGCCGAGAAACAGGAAGATTACCGGATGGGCAAACGCCCCCAGCGCCTTGCCCAGCGGCATCAGGCCGAAGGCGGCCACCAGCAAGGGCACCAGCAGGGCGGTCAACGAGACATGGATTGCCTCGGTCAGCCACAGGGTGGCAATCACCGCCAGCACGGTCAATCCATAGCGGATGGCCGGCTCGCCGGGCAGCAACCAGGGCAGCCCGACCAGCCATATTGCCGCCATCAATAACCCCGCGCGCTTGCCCATGCCATATGCCATATGCACCCTCCTGTCATGACCTGCTATAACTATGGTTCATATGAAACCATTTTCCGTGATATTGGCCTGTTTTATGCTCGTCTTTATGTAGAGCGCGAAGTCCGTCACGGAGGTGACTATGAACACCTATCTTGCCCACCAGGATCTGGTCCAGACCTGTCAGCTGATCGGCGCCAATTTCAGTTACGACGAAGCCGAGCATGAAGCCCGCGCCTGCATCACGCTCGGTCATCATTGGTGGCAACTGGTCGCCAACCTCGATGATGATGATCAGCTCTGGCATCACCAGTTGCACCAACTGCGGCAGCAACTGTGTGCCGCCATGCACTAACTGCCAGCGGACAGCACCAGGCGCCATATACATCATGCTCCCAAGGACAATTTAGTTGCGATACGCAACCATGTCGGCGTATCCTGCCACTATCCCCGCTGATGGAGAGCTTGAATGGAAGTGCGTCAACTGCGCGCCCTGTCGCGAGAACTGGTTCGTGAACTCGGTCTATTTGCGCCACGCTGCTGCAGCGTGGCCTTGACCCCGGTTGAAGCCCACTTGTTGATCGAGCTCGAGCAGGGGCCACAGACCAATAACCGCCTGGCCGAACGCCTGCGGGTCGACAAATCCAATACCAGCCGACCGTTACAGCGCCTGCAACAACGCGGGTTGGTGGAGCGTCTGACCGATAGTGGCGATGCACGCTGCCAACCGGTCGCCCTGACGACAGATGGTCAGGGGTGGCTTCAGGATCTACATCAGGAGCTCGACCAGCGTACCGCGCAGATGATGGCATTGCTGGACAGTCAGGAGCAGCAAGCACTGGCGCACGGCCTGCAGCTTTATCTGCGTGGATTACGTGACCTGCAGGCGCAACAGGGTTTTTCCCTTCGCCGATTGGCCGCTCACGATGACGCCGCGCTGGCCCGGGTGATCCGTCAGGTGTCTGACGAATACGGTCTGAGCGGGCGTGCCGGTTTCAGTGCTGCCGATCCGCAGCTGGATCATCTGAGCCGCGATTATGACGTCCCGCGGGCCGCTTACTGGGTGGTCACTGATACACAAGGCAGCATTGTGGGTGGTGGCGGCATTGCACCGTTGCAAAATGCCACGGCCGACGTGTGCGAATTGCAAAAAATGTATCTGCTTCCCACCGCACGTGGCCGCGGATTGGGTCGCCGTCTGTTACGTCAGGCCCTGGCATTTGCCCGACAAGCCGGTTACCAGCACTGTTATCTGGAGACCACAGCGGTGCTGGGCGAAGCCTGCGCCCTGTACCGCCAGCATGGATTTATCCAGCAGCCCCACGCCTTGGGTCACACCGGCCATTGCGGTTGTGAAATCCGCATGCTGTGTGCACTGACTGACCGGTCGGCGCCCGCCACTGAGGGATCATCAACCGTCCGTCATCCCACTGCGAAAAAACCGTCGGCATGCTGCGGTAAAGATTGAGACTGCCCAGCCGATCGCTTAGACTTTGCGCAGTTCTGCAACCGGGATCACATAATGGATCTGCTTACTCTGATGATTGACTTCGTACTGCATGTGAACACACACCTGCAGGATCTGATTAACAACTATGGCTTGTGGATTTACGCCATCCTGTTCCTGATTATTTTCTGCGAAACCGGACTGGTCGTGGCCCCGTTCCTGCCGGGTGACTCGCTGCTGTTCGCCGCCGGCGCACTGAGTGCCAGCACCGCCCTGAACAACCATCTGCTCACCGCCTTGCTGGTCGTCGCCGCCGTGCTCGGTAACATTGTCAATTACACCATCGGCCACTTCTTCGGTGAACGTCTGTTCCAGAACCCGCACTCGAAACTGTTCCGCCGCGACCATCTGGACAAGACTCAGGCCTTCTTTGCCCAGCATGGCGGCAAGACCATCATCATTACCCGTTTCATGCCGATCATCCGAACCTTTGCGCCGTTCGTCGCCGGTATGGGCGCCATGACCTATCGCCGCTTCATGGTCTTCAACTTCCTCGGCGGTCTGCTCTGGGTCTGCTCATTTATCTACGCCGGTTACTTCTTCGGCAACATGCCAGCGGTGCAGAAGAACTTCACCATGCTGATTTTCGGCATCATTGCAGTCTCGTTGCTGCCAGTCGTCATCGGGAGTATCCGCCACCGGATGCGTCGCGCTGCCGCCTGAACATTAGGCGGTCACAACCGCCTACGTTAGCCTCTGCCACCGGTCAGCTTTTGCTGGCCGGTGTCGTTTTCGCCCGCGACACCCCCTCTCCTCGCCCATGGCATCGCATCAAGCGTGACCCGGCGCGCACTGCATCTGTCCGGTTAATCACAAATCAACAATATAATTCTCTTACTTTTGGCCAATATTGCAGAAATATGAGCCACAGCATGACTTGAATGCAGACTAATTAGCCAAAATTCAGGCCAGGTGGTAGCATGCCGCCCCCGATTGACCCATAACCTGTACGACACAGCATGTCCGATGCCGGGCGATGCCCCTTGTTGTCCACCGGTCCCTGTTCCATAACGCTTACAACTGCGGAGTTGAATGCATGTCTTCCAGAAAACTAAAACTGGGCGCCTTCATTCTGATGATCCTGACGTCGGTATTTGGGGTAACCAATATCGGTATCGGCTTCTATCGAATGGGCTATGCCGCGATCCCGATGTTTATCATCGGCGGTCTCCTGTTCTTTATTCCGTTTATCCTGATGATGATCGAGTTCGGTACTGGCTTCCGAAAGGAGTCCGGCGGCATCTTCACCTGGATGCGCCATTCGGTCTCGGTCCGCTTTGCCTTTATCGGCCTGACCATGTGGTTCGCCTCCTACGTGATCTGGATGTTCGGTAAGGCGCTGTCGATGTGGGTACCGCTGTCGTTCATGCTGTTCGGTCGCGACATCACCGTCATTCCGGTGACGCTGGGCACCGGCATCGACTTTGGTCCGCTGATCCTTGGTGTGGTCGCGGTTGCCCTGGTGGTATTGGTCACCCGGCTGATCACCCTGGGCAGTGCCCGCTTTGCCAAGGTGGCGGCGATCGGCGGTCTGGCGGTGGTCGCCCTCAATGTACTGTTGTTGGTCGGCGGCGCGCTAGCCTTTACCCTGAATGGGATGACCTTGCAGGAGCCGCTCCACAGTGGCGCCCTGACCTCGTCGCCGAATGCCACCTACCATGACGTGATCCCGTTCCTCGGCTTTATGGTGTTTGCCATCTTTGCCTATGGCGGGGTCGAAGCCATGGCCGGGGTGGCCGATGAACTGGAGAATCCGGAGCGTGACCTCAAACGCGGGATCTTCCTCTCGGGCGCCTTCATCATCGTCTGCTACGTGATCGGCTTCCTCGCCATCGGTGCCATCATGCGCTGGGGTGACTTCCCGAAAGAGGGCATCACTTCGCTGTCGGCGCTGTTTATCATCATGCTCGAACTCGGTCGCCAGATTGGTGGTGAATGGCTGGGCCAGGTGTTCATGCGCTTTGCCGGACTCGGCATGTTCCTGAGCTATCTGGGCGCCTTTATTGCCCTCTCCTACGCCCCGCTGCGCCAGTTTATCAGCGGTACGCCAGCCTACTTCTGGCCAGCACGCTTCCAGACTGAAAACAGCAACGGCGTGCGTACCGAAGCACTGAAGATGCAAGCCTGGATCGTCTGCGGCTTTATCGCGGTGAAGTCGCTGTTTACCCTGATTAACCCGGAAGGGGCGGCCGCCCTGTACGAGCTGATCATCACCATGACCAATGTCGGCATGACCCTGCCCTACCTGTTCCTGATCTATGCCTGGTATCGCTATCGCAACAACCCGGCGCTGGGCAAGGATCTGGTGTTCTTCAAGACGCCGAGGGCCGTGCTATGTGCCGCGCTGGCCAGTGCGCTGGTGGTCACCTTCGGTAACCTGTTTACCGTGATTGCACCCTTTATCAGTGGCGACATCTCCACCGGCGTCTGGACCATCATCGGCCCGCTGCTGTTTGTCATCGTGGCAATGCGCTTCCGCATCCGCGACGCACATCCGGCCGCCAACGTAGCCGGCAAACCAGCCACCGCGACGGAATAATCGCCATTCAGCACAAAACACAACGGCGCCGCAAGGCGCCGTTTTATTATCTATGGCCGACCGCGATAGCCGGCCGAATCACTCTTCGAAATAGGTGCCCCAGCCGTCGTAATCGACGCCGTACTTCTCGCACAGCGGCAGCAGGCTCTCGATCTCGGCGGTGATGCGCGCCGACTCCAGGCGGCCATCGCGGCTGGCATCGAAGCAGAAAATGGTACTGCCATCCTCCAGCTCCACCTCTTCGGCATCGGTGACTTCAAAATCGGCCTTGAACAGGTCGACCGCCAGCTTTTCCAGCTTGTCGAAGTTGGTGCTGGCAAAGTGGTGCTCGATGGTGTAATCAGACTCCGGATTGCTCCCATCGCCCAGCAGCTCTTCAATGATGGCGTCGGTCTCTTCACGCCACTCGTTAATCGTCGTCATGCCTGCTCTCCCAATACGTCATCCGACAACGTCAGATCCTGATTACGGTTGATCCCCACACCACGCGCCAGCACCTGGCGGGCAATCGCCTGCGCCTCGTCCAGCGAATGCAGGGTGTAGGTACCGCACTGGTATTCATTCAATTCTGGAATGGCCCGCTGATCGGCCACCTGCAGCACATCCTGCATGGCCGCGGTCCAGGCATCGGCGACCTGCTGTTCGGACGGCGCGCCAATCAGGCTCATATAAAAACCGGTGCGGCAACCCATCGGCGAAATGTCGATGATCTCCACGCCGTTCCCGTTCAGGTGATCACGCATAAAGCCGGCGAACAGGTGCTCTAGGGTATGAATACCCCGTTCGGAGAGCAGTTCTTGGTTCGGGACGCAGAAACGCAAGTCGAACACGGTGATGGTGTCCTGACCGGGGGTCAGCATGGTCTTCGCCACCCGCACGGCCGGGGCCTGCATCCGGGTGTGGTCAACCTTGAAGCTGTCTAGCAGCGGCATGTTCAACTCCTTTCTCTGGTGTTCTCTGGTGTAGACGCGATTACAGATCGCAACGCTGCAACTGGCTGGCGTAGCGACTAGACCGGGCCGATACCACCTGTGCGGTACGCATCAACCAAGCCTTGGATTTATAGGTTCCGCGGCGATAACCGCCCCAGCCTTCATGATAATTGAGATATTGCCCGTAGGCATCCCACTTCGATACCCCATTCACCCGCTGGGTCTTGGCGGTATACCAACCCATGAAGTCCATGGCGTCGGCAAAGTCATCGCGATCCGACCACCAACTGCCCCGTTCGCGTTGGTAATCCTTCCAGGTTTCATCCTTGACCTGGGCATAGCCATACGCACTGCTCGGCCGGCCAATCGGGATAAACAGAAAGTAGCGCATCGCCGGTTTGGCATCGTGCCGGTAGGAGGACTCCTGGTACATCATCGCCATCGGTACCTGGATCGGGGTGCCCCAGGTATCGCGCATCGCCTTGGCGGCTTTATACCAACCAGGCTTCTCCTTGAAGATGGCACACAGATCTTCCGGCGAGGCCGGGGGTTGACGACTACTGCACCCGGCCAACCAGACAGCGGACAATCCGAGCAGAAGTGTCGCCGCCAGATCGCGTGGTGTCCGCCACCGGGCGGCGAAGACAGGCCGGCTAACCGTCGGCAGACATGGTGGGTGGATGACATTGATTTTGTTCATGACACGCCCTGTCAGCAAAGGGAAAGGCAGTGTGTCCTGGATACCGGCACACCGAGCAACAGCGAGTATCATAAAGAAATGCGCCACCGTGCTCCAGCGATGGGCTAACGGAACCACATAAACTGCGAGCCCATCGATACCTATGCCGCCACCGCGGCTACTCCGTCAGCGTTGGCAGCGGCAACAACCGCTGCGCCAGTTGCCAGCGTACCCATTGATCACCCTCCCACCAATGGACAGCCACCACCACCTGCTTGGCGGCGGGGATATCCCATCCCTCCCAGACGGGATCATCAGTCACCTGCCAGTGCAGATGATAGGGGGTACCAGCTTGCGCCCCGGCAGGCAACCATCCCCCTTGGTCATCGCGGATCCCGGCAAAGCTGGCAGACCCGTTCACCGCGCGCACCTGACGAAATGCCGCCAGGTCCTCCATCTTGGAGATCGCCAGCGTGCGGGCCCCCTCATGACGCAGCATCTGCTGAGTCTGTTGCCACCAGCCCAACCGCTGCCGAACCAGTACGGTGGCCACCAGCAAGAACAGTGTCAATGCCACCAGAACCTCTATCAGGATCTGTCCTCGGCAGCGAGAACAGTTCGTTCCGCGTGCCAAGCTAGGATTCATCACTGCCCTCCGCCAACCGCCAAAGGCGATAGAGTGCAGGATGCTGCGCCAGGGCCATCACCGTTTCCTGATCTGCCAGCAGCCGCGCCTGCACCACAGCAGCATCCAACGGCTGATCGCTCAATAGCGCCCCCAGCCAATGGCCCGCCCCTTCCAGTTGCGGCAGGCGCGTGGGCTGTTGCGGGTCAGACAGCAATACCAGAAGTCCGCGGGGCTGACTGCCGGCCATCAAGGTCACCGTCCCGGCCTCAACCAACAACAGTAAGGGCGCATGCGGGGTGGACGGAGGCAGGACACAGTGACCGCGCACCCATACCATACCGCCGGTCGCCGGCAAATCGTCACAATGACTTTGTGTCCGCTGCGCCCGATCAATCAATGTCGCGACATGACGTGGCGCACCAAACAGCTGGGTCAGTAACCAGCTATCTGCCGGAGAGGCCGTCTGCCAGCCATCCGCTGATAACCTGCCCTGTGGCGTCAGCGCCATGGCGCTCGGCCAACCCGGCATCAAGGATTGCCAGCGATAGGCCTGACGAATCGAGAACCCCTGGTGGCTGACTCGGTGCTGTAAGGTCAGCGAGCTGGACGAGGCCGGCAACGACAACGTGGCGGCTTCACCGTTCAAGGCGATGTCCGTTGGTACCGTCTCACCCCGTTGCCAGCTGGCCCATTGGGCCAATAACTGACGCTGCAACAGGTCTCGAGCAGCCCCCTGCGCTGTCACATATTGATCCGTAGCCCCGTGCATCTGCCAGCTATCGCGCAACAATCCGCTGATCAATACGCTAGCCAGCACCGCCGCCAGACAAAAAAAGCTGACCAAGGCCAGGATGGCCATCCCTTGCATCCGCGGCCAGGCGAGTGGCACTTTGCGCAGACCGGCGGTCGGCGGCCGGCATGCTCGATGTCGAGTCATTCGCGGAACTCCGCATACTGGCGCCACCAGACCAACCGGTGTCCCTGCCAGTGCAACGCCGGGTCACGGCGATCCGAAGCACGCAACGCGATCTGCATCAATCCCGGATGTTCGCTACGGGGTTGCAGTTGCCAGTGGATAATCTGCACATGTTCCGGTAGCAAGGGTTGCCAGCCCTGCCCCTCAGCGCAGGCCGTGGTCACGTTCGGCGCTTGATTCCAGCCGCGCACCAGCACCGTCTGGCGATCGGCATGAAAGCGATAGCCGCGCCAACTGCTCCCTTCAGCAGTTATCTGCAGGGTAAGCAGACAGAATTCATCCGCCAATAATGAGACGGGCGCCGACTGCCAGCGTGCCGAATGCCGAATGTCCTGCTCAAGGCGATCCATCAACCAAGACAGGGTATGAGCCAGTTCGCGCTGACGCAGCAAGCGCAGATCTTGCCCCAGCAAATCAACAAAGAACCGCCCTACCGCCACACTGAGCACACTCGACAGTAGCAGCCCGATCAGCAACTCACTGAGCGTCCATCCGCCAGAAGACCTCAACATGCCATGGCCTCCTGCGCCGTTGCCCCAGCACAGAGGCGCAGACGTCCATAACCATTGATGACCAGGCGTCGACTGCCTGCAGACGACTGCCAGTGCAGCGAGCCGGCAGTCATACCGCCACGCCGCGCATCAAATCCCAGGGTCTGTGCTGGCAGCGCGGCCTCCGCAAGCTGAATCCCCGGCCACGCCTGACTGTCACTGCCCTTGATACCCGCATAGCCCGTCAGGCCACATGCCGCCTCACATCCGGAACAACTGGCCGCCCCCTGATCCGTCACGCGATAACACCAGCGGCTACCGGGGAAGAACCGCACGCTCAGATTGGTCGGCGACTGGCGGGTCAACACCTGCTGCCGCGCCCACAGGATATCGCTCTGCACCCGTAACATCAGTTGGTCCAGGCGTTGTCGTTGCTGCCAACCGCTATAGCCTGTCGCGCCCAAGCGCAACAGTATCGCCAGACAGGCGATCACCACCATTAACTCGACAAGTGTCATCCCTTGGCATCTCACCATGTCGCCCTCCCGGTATGGAGCAGACAGACTGCCGGGCACAGCGGGCGATCAGCAAGAGGCGACTCTGGCAGGCTGACAGGAGTAACACGTCGGCACAGCGTAGTTATCTGATTTGCAATGTTTTGTTGTCGGAATGTTAGCGACTATCTATCTGGTGGTGGCATTTGAGGCAGAACAGATGAATTTTTATTGGCATTGCGCACAAGGCTCGGTTTTTCCGTTAAAGTGACAATTATCACAGGTTGAAAGATGACCTGTTCTTGTGGAACCCGCCTGACAGGCTGTCGGCACCAATGGATGTTGATGTATGAATCAAACTGCCTCTGCCTCCGGAAAAGAGCGCGAAGTCGCGCCGCAACAGAATCTGATCTCCACCACGGATCTCGAAAGCCGCATCCTCTATGCCAACCCGGCGTTTTGCCAGATTGCCGGTTACCATGCCGATGAGCTGGAAGGGGAACCGCATAACCTGGTCCGCCACCGCGATATGCCCAAAGCGGCCTTTGCTGACATGTGGCTCCATCTGAAAGCCAAACGTAGCTGGATGGGGTTGGTAAAGAATCGCGCCAAGAATGGTGATTACTATTGGGTGAATGCCTATGTCACCCCCATCCTGGATAGCCAGGGCAATCTGGTCGAATACCAGTCGGTACGTACCCGACCGCCGCGCGAGGATATCGAGCGGGCCCAGCAGATGTATGACCAGATTAACCAGGGAACCCTCCCCCTTGCCCTGCGTCGCCGTTTACCCGGTATCCTGACTCAAACCCGCATTGTTCAGCTTATGCTGTTAGCACTGATGGCCGGTAGCCTGGCCACCGGCTGGGCCAGTCTGGGCTATGGCGCCCTCGGTGTCCTGCTACTGCAGTGGCTACATACCGGCTGGTGGGGCCGCCGTCTGCGCCAACTCGATGCCCTGGCCCGTGAGCCGATGCTCAGCGATGTCACCCGCGTGCTGTATACCGGTCGCAATGACGAACTGGCCTCGATTGAGTTGATGTTGCGCATGCGCAAAGCCGAGCTGCGCGCCATCGTGGGCCGTGGCGCTGATACCAGCGATGCCATCCTGCAATCCGCGGAGGAGGATGTCGCCAATATCCAGGGCATCAGCGAGAATCTGCTGCGCCAACAGCAGGAGACCGAGCTGCTGGCCACCGCCATCGAAGAGTTGAATCGTTCTATTCACGAAGTCGCCGGCAATGCCAGTTCGACGTCGGTACTGGTGAGTAACGTGATGCGCGCCACCCAGGAGGGCCAACACAGCGTTGACCTGACCACCACTGCGGTCAACAGTCTGCATGATGAACTGACCGCGGCCTCAACGATCATCGGTGAACTGGCGCGTAACAGCCAGCAGATCGAGCAGATCCTCGAAGTGATCACCTCGATTGCCGACCAGACCAATCTGCTGGCGTTGAATGCGGCTATCGAAGCGGCACGCGCCGGGGAACAAGGCCGCGGCTTTGCCGTGGTGGCAGACGAGATCCGTAGCCTGGCACTGAAGACCCGCAGTTCGACCGCGGAAATCCAGAATATGATCCACCAGCTACAAGGGTCGGCCGGCCAGGCGGTACAGACCATGGAGGCCGGCCGCGAAGGGTCAGCCAACTGTCGCGCCCGAGCTGACGAAACTGGCCAGCAGTTGCAGCGCATGGCCGGCATGCTGGAGCAGGTGACCGATGCCAGCCACCAGATTGCTGTGGCCGTAGAGGAGCAGGCTGCGGTCACCGATGAGGTGGCACGCAATATCCACACCATGCAGCAGTTGACGGATAGCAATGCCGAGAAGAGTCACAGTGCGGTGGATCGTATCGGCCTGCTGGTTGAACGGTTACAGGCACTCAGCCGTTTGCTGCAGCAATTCCAGCGCTAGGCGTCAGCCTTTCGTCAATCCATCGTGGCATGTACCTTGCAAAAGCAAAGCAGTTTCCCTTTGCGAGGTCATGCCCTATGCAATATTGGACCCGTCGATTCAGTCAGTTCCAGGCACTGAACTGGCTGATGCTCTGGCTGCTGCTGTGTAGCTGCGCCATTCTGCTTTTCCCGGAACAAAAACTTGGCCCGGCAGCCGCGCAGTGGCTCAACGCCTGTCATCTCTATTTGTGGCTGGGTGTGCTACTGGCCAGCTCCTACTTTGTCAGCCAACTGTTACTCATCCTGCTGGATATCGGGCGTCATCATCTCGAACATCTGCAGGAGCGCCAGCAGCTGGAAAGCATGATCCGCTGCATGGACTTCAGTGAGCGCGCCATCCTGCGCGAATTTGTCCTGCAACGGAAAAGCGTCATAAAACTGCCTGTCACCGAACCGGCTGTCAAAAATCTGTTGGATGCCGGGGTCCTGACCTATGCCTATGGCCAGCCATTCCATGAGGATGACACCCAGATCAAGGCATTGATGATCGCCATGTCAGCGCGTCCGCTGATTACCTATCGGGTACTGGGATTGAGTCGCAGTAAGATGAGCGAGGAGCAGATCGAGCAGATCATGAGTGCTCGTCCGCGATTTGCCAGCAAGGGCAGTGGCAGATAGTCAGGCAAGCACGCAGGGGCGCCATAGTGCGCCCCTACTCATTTGTGGTGTTCAGGTACGGCCTTTTAGATAACCGGCGTAGTCCGGGACTTCAACACTGAACGCTTGGTTCATATGCGGGCAATCCATCAGGAAATCGGCGGTCGCCTCGTTGGTGGCCATCGGAATATTCCACACCGCCGCCAAGCGCAGCAACGCCTTCACATCCGGGTCATGCGGCACCGCATTCAGTGGATCCCAGAAGAAAATCAGCACATCAATCTTGCCCTCAGCGATCAGTGCGCCGAGTTGCTGATCGCCGCCCATCGGCCCGGAAAGCAGACAGGTGATTGGCAACCCGGCTGCACGACTGAGTACCGTGCCGGTGGTCCCAGTGGCATAGAGATGATGTAGTTTCAGCTGTTCGCTGCGGGTTGTTACCCAGCGCAGTAGATCCTGTTTCTTATTATCGTGCGCAACCAGCGCCACACGCTTGTGGGCGGCCATCTCGCGACGGGTAGTAGCCTGCATAACCAACTCCTGTAAGCAAAAGTAACCCTTTGTTACCAGATCGGCCGGCAAAATGCCAACTGATTGTCGGAGTTGAGAAAAAAGCACGAGTGATGGCTAGCAAGACAGGATTCGGTCGCGGCACCTGGCCGCAGGGAGGGGAAATAAAAAAGGCGACCCGAAGGTCGCCTTTTTCACAGCAAGGGCTGTTGCGGGTTATTATTCAATAACCTTGGCAACAACACCGGCGCCGACAGTACGGCCGCCTTCACGGATTGCGAAACGCAGACCGTCATCCATCGCGATCGGGTGGATCAGGGTTACTACCATCTTGATGTTATCGCCTGGCATAACCATTTCCACGCCT
>JAYROM010000021.1:0-4215 GCA_041911695.1 Aeromonadaceae bacterium | reverse complement strand
GCTGGCGCGCTGGCAACCGACTTTGTTGGCGGCCACAACTTCTACAACAGCGGTAACATCGTTTGTGGTAACCCGCGTGTGGTCAAGGCCCTGCTGGCCAAGATCCGCGAAGAGTTGCCGGAATCGCTGTCCAAGTAATGACTCGCCAGGCGCCGTAGTTCAACGGCGCCCGATGTAAAAAAGCCCGCGGCATCACTGCTGCGGGCTTTTTGTTTCGTCAGGCTTTAATCGTAGATCAGGCACGCTTGCCCACGCGCCGACGCCACAAGGCGCCTACCGCCAACAAGCCGAGACCCAGCCCGCCGACGCTACCGCCCCCGGACGACTTGGTAGAGGTACTGCCCGAATCGGTCGAGCCGGAGCCACTGGCGGTGACCGTCAGCTCGGACAACACCGCCTGGCTGCGGGATGAGGCACCGGAGGACTTGGTCAAACGCCATTCCAGCAGATGCGTACCGCTGGCCAAGGTCACGCTTTCCGTGGCAGTGGTGCTGCTGGTCGTTTGCGCCTGGGTGACCCCATCCACCCGATAATCCAGCACCGAATAGCTGGTCGGATTGTTAACTGACCAAGCGAAGCTGACGGTGGCCGGCCCGGTGATCTCGGTTTGCAATACGGCGGTGCCGGAGGTCAAGCCAGATCCGGCAACCAGCGAACTGCTGCCATCCGTCCACGCGGCACTGCCGCCAGTGAACCAGCTTAAGGTGGTATCACTGATACTGGTCGAGAAGCTGGTCTGCGGCAAAAAGGTCGCCGTCAGATCGCTGGCCAACTCAAAGCTGCTGGTCGTATCGGTCGCGGTCAGTGTATCGGTCTGGGCCCCGGTGCTGGCACTGTTCACGGTCACCCCCACAGTACAACTTTCCCCGGCGGCGACACTGCTGCAGCCATTGCTGCTGACCGTGAATACCGAGTTGCTGGCCATGGTGGGTGAGGACAATGTTGCCGTCGAACTGCTGTTATTGACGACGTTTACCGTTCCGCTACCGGCATAGTTGACCGGGAAATAGCCCAGATCGGTATGGGTATCCATCGACAGATGAGACTGGTGCTGGGTCAGCCAATCGATGTAATTGGCGACGCGAGTATAGACCCCTGGCTTATTCGCCTCCGCACAGCCATCCCCCCAACTCACGACCCCCACCTGTTGTGCACTGGACGCATCGCTACCATAAATCAACGGGCCACCAGAGTCGCCGTAGCAACTGTCCTTGCCACCGCTCATCTCGCCGGCACAAACCATGTTGCCGGTAATCGCATCGGGATAGGCGCTCGCGCAGGTACTGTCTGAAATCAACGGAATCGTGACCTGACGCAGTACACTCGGATAGTTATACGGGCTGTTCTCTATCGTGGCCCCCCACCCCATCACGGTTAAGCTGGTCCCTGCAGCCAGGCTGGACATACTGCTATAACCGATGGGCGCCAGGGTCTCACTGGACATGCTGGTTTTCAGGTGCAGCAAGGCCAAATCGTTGTCATAGGTCGAGCTGTCATACCCCGGATGAATCAGAATTCGGTCAACAGCAGACAGCGTGCCGGCAGTGGCGGTCGAGCTCAGATCATAGGCGCCTACACGCACCACGATCCCCGAGGCGGTCTGATCTTCGGCACAATGCGCAGCCGTGAGGACCCAATTGCTGGCAATCAGGCTGCCGCCGCAAAAATGGGAATTGTAGGGATCCGTGCTGGCCGTACTGGCGTATTCAACGCTGACGATCCAGGGCCAATCCCCTTCGGTTGCGGCCGTCCCGCCAATGATGCGGGTCTGGGCCGACGAGGCATACACGGGCGCCACGACCGACAGGGCACTGGCCAGGCAGAGCATTCGCTGCAGTTGCTTCATGTCTCGACTTCCTTGATTCTTATACATACTGGATGGCATTGGATGGGGCGATGCGCACACCCCATCCAATGCGGCTCAATGTAAGGGGTAACCGATCTGCTGGAAATCGGGAGATCGTGTAATTGAATGTAAAGCAGGTCAATCGACCTGCTTTTTCATCGCGATGTCCCATCCGTGGGATGTAATGGCACAAAGGCAGATTTGGATAACCCGCAATCCGGGCAGCACCAGTCCTCAGGCACATCGCGCCACAACGTACCGGGTGCCAACCCCTCATCAGGATCACCTTTTACTTCATCATAGAT
The DNA here is from genome assembly GCA_041911695.1 of Aeromonadaceae bacterium. Classification (GTDB taxonomy): domain Bacteria; phylum Pseudomonadota; class Gammaproteobacteria; order Enterobacterales; family Aeromonadaceae; genus Pseudaeromonas. The sequence goes on along the minus strand of JAYROM010000021.1, from coordinate 2,064 downwards.
ATAGCCGCACACTTCACATAACCATTGCATGACGGTACTCCGTGGATGGTCCAGTCTTCAACATAGCAGCCAGCCGCTGTCCTTGCCGCCGGGTCAATCGATACAATCCGCGTTACAGCGCACACTGCATGATCTGTCGGGCGCGTTGCAGATCGATATCCTGACGTTCGCCTAACGGGAACCGTTCATGCTGATCCAACTTCGCCAGCAGCGGTTCAATCGCCGTTTCATCAATGCCATATGCGCTCAGGGCGGTGGCCACCCCTAACTGATTAAAGAACTGACGCGTGGCACTGATTGCTGCCGCAATGCGCTGCGCATCATCCCCTTCTCGCAGCCCCCAGACGCGCTCGGCGTACTGCAACAGACGAGCCTGCTTGCCCTCTTGCTGCACCTGCATCACCGCCGGCAGAATCAGTGCCAGCGTTTGGGCATGGTCCAGCCCGTGCAAAGCGGTGATCTCATGACCTATCATATGTGTCGCCCAATCTTGCGGCACGCCCGATCCGATCAAGCCATTCAATGCCATGGTGGCCGCCCACATCACATTGGCGCGGGCGGTATAATTTTCCGGCTCGGCCAGGACAACCGGCCCCTCTTCAATCAAGGTCAGCAATAGCCCTTCGGCAAAGCGGTCTTGCACTTTGGCATTCACCGGGAAGGTGAGATATTGCTCCATGATATGCACGAACGCATCCACCACGCCGTTAGCCGTCTGCTGTGCCGGCAAGGTGTAGGTCTTTTGCGGATCGAGTATCGAAAAGCGCGGGAACACGGTCGGATGGGTGAAGAACAGTTTGTCTTGCTGACTTTTGGTGACCAGGGTCACCCCGGCGTTGGCGCCCCCCGCCGCCGGGAACGGCACACGGGTGACCTTACGACTGATCACGGCGCCACAGTTCATCTCTGAGCCGGTGGCAGGCAGGGTCAGCACGGTCCCCATCGGGATGGCGTTTTCAATCTTGTCACTATGACCCAGCAGAATGTCCCAAGGGTCACTGCCCACCCAGCAAGCTGCCGCCGCGATGAATTTAGTGCCATCAATCACCGAGCCGCCACCAACGGCCAGCAGAAAATCACGCTTATGGCGCTTCACCAACTCCACGGCTTGCATCAGCGTCTCGTAAGTTGGATTGGGCTCAATACCGCCGAACTCCATCAGGTCATACCCGGCGAGTGCCTGCTTCACCTCCTCCAGCACACCAAACCGCACCACGCTACCGCCACCATAGGTGATCAGCACACGCGATCCAGCTGGGATCTGCGTCGCTAACTGAGCAATCTGCCCGGCACCGAACAAAATGTGGGTTGGGTTATGAAAGGAAAAATTATACATGGCACCCTCGCTATTTTGACTGGATATTCACCATAAAAGCATATTCATTGAATTTGCGAACTGACACCACCTTAACAAATCACTCGGGAAAGATCACGCTTTGCACCGGTTAGCCAGCATTAGCTGCGATTGGCTCCACAAACCACAGAAATATCCATGGCACCCGCACGTTTTGCTCCCATCACGCATCAAACCGTCATCTCTTGCCGTTATGCACCCAGCAAGCAGCCAGACCATCCCGCTTCCCTTTGGGGTTCGGCCAGCGAGCGGCCGCAACGCAGTGCTGAAAAAAACAGCAAACAGACAAAAAAGGATGAACTTCTGCGCAACCGCACACTTAAGGGGCTTGAACTGTTTGAGAGACAAGGCAAAATAGCACGCACATCGCCGGTATAGCTCAGTTGGTAGAGCAGCGCATTCGTAATGCGAAGGTCGTAGGTTCGACTCCTATTACCGGCACCAGTTAAAACAAGGGGTTGCATCTCGCTGAGGTGCGACCCCTTGTGCTTTAGATACCGGTGAAAATCACGCCGCCGCCACAATCAACCCTCCTCTGCGGATCCTTCAATCCACTTCGGGTGACCAATCTCCCTACTCCTTGCACAAGAATCAAACGTTTGCCTTTGCGGCTGTTGCCTGCGCACATTTCTGCTAGAATCCGCCGCAGTCCCATGCGTCAACGAGAAAAGGAATACCTTGATGAATCTTGCAGACAAAGTCCTGGCCGT
>JAYROM010000020.1:0-9014 GCA_041911695.1 Aeromonadaceae bacterium | reverse complement strand
TGTCCAAATATATCGTCGATGTGGTTGAGGATTAGTTCGTGCTTAAACATGGGGATAGTCTGTTGGGTATTAGCTGGTCAAGGATGGCGATCATACCTCAGAAGCCGCGCCACGCCTCGCTCATATGAGGGGATGGCTGAGTTTATTGGCACCAAAATATAACAAGCCCCGCCATTTTGGTGCTTGCATTTTATATTTCCCAGCGTAGAGTAATCCCTGTTAATCTTAAATCCACGCGTTACCTTCCTCCGCCGTAGCATATTTCACCTGCCTCACTCAAGCACTTATTACGTTACCCTCTCTCAACGTAAACATTAAAACTTCGCCATTTATCAACTTGGCTTGCTGTTTTTATAGTGACTTCACCGACGCTGATGTTCAGGGAATGGGCATCAGCACCAGGATAACGCAAACCTGGCACACTTCGCGCAACTATCCCGACATAGGGCCGCGACACAAGGCCGGCTGGACAGGCAACCGCAAGGAATGAGTATGAAGCCACAAACCCCTTTTGTTGAATTCAAGAATGTCCAGAAGACCTATGACGGCAAAAGCCTGATCGTCAAGGATCTGAACCTGGAAATTCGTCGCGGGGAGTTTCTGACCCTGCTCGGGCCGAGTGGCTCCGGCAAGACCACCAGTCTGATGATGCTGGCCGGTTTCGAAACCGCGACCCATGGTGAAATCACCCTCGGCGGCAAGGTTCTGAACCAGCATCCGCCGCACAAGCGCGACATCGGCATGGTGTTCCAGAACTATGCGCTGTTCCCGCATATGACCGTGGCCGAGAACGTCGCCTTTCCGCTTAAGGTCCGCCGCATGGCCAAATCCGATATCAAGGAGAAGGTCGAACAGGCGCTGGGCATGATCCGCATGAACGATTTTGCCGGCCGCTATCCGGCGCAATTATCCGGTGGCCAGCAGCAGCGTGTCGCCCTCGCTCGTGCGCTGGTATTTGAACCCAAGCTGGTATTGATGGACGAACCGCTGGGGGCGCTGGATAAGCAATTACGCGAACATATGCAGATGGAGATTAAACATCTGCATGAAAAGTTCGGTTTGACGATTGTTTATGTGACCCACGATCAATCCGAAGCCCTGACCATGTCGGATCGCGTCGCGGTATTCCATCAGGGCGAGATCCAGCAAATTGATGATCCGAAGACCCTGTACGAAGCGCCGACCAACAGTTTCGTCGCCCAGTTCATCGGTGAAAATAACCAGCTGCACGGCGTGGTCCAAAGTATCGACGGCGAGCACTGCATCGTGCGGATGCCAGGTGGCGAACTACTGCATGCGCTGGCGATCAACATTGCCGGACCTGGCGAAGCGACCACCCTGTCGATCCGCCCGGAACGCATCCTGATTGGCGAAGCGGCCAAGCTGTGTACCAATGTGGTCCAGGGGCAGATCCGAGAATTTGTCTACCTCGGCGATCATATTCGCCTGTGTATCGAGACCTGCGGTAATAGCAATTTTATCGTCAAGATCCCGGCCAACCAATTAGACAGCAACATCCGCTTTGGCGAAGAAATACAAATTGGCTGGCAGACAGAATATACCCGCGCCCTTGATGCCACCGCGAATCAATAACAAAATGATTATTGAAATAGAAATAACAATAACGCGCTATCCATAACAGCTGTTATTCAGCGCTTTATTGTTTAACCGCGAGATGAGAATGACCGGTCTTATTATGTTACCGATACACTGTTGCGGTAACCCGATAAGCCAGTCGCGCCCAAACCCGGAGCGATTCCGGGACTAGGTGCCGGAATAGGGTCGCAGCGTCAATCGCGCTGCTATTTCAGGATGAATATCATGACCACACTTGCAACCTCGTCGGCCACCCCGCTGCCGGATACCACGGTGCTCCAGGCCCGACTGCATCGCGCCGAGCGGATGAACCGGCTTAAATCCCTGGGACTGATCATGCCGCTGATCCTGTTTATGGTGGTGGTGTTTCTGGTTCCGCTCTGCCTGATGCTGAAAAAGAGCGTCGAGAACCCGGATGTCGCCCGCCTGCTGCCGCAAACCGTCGCCGCCATGCACAGCTGGAATGGCCAGGGTCAGGCACCGGATGCCGTCTATCAGGCGCTGGCCGGCGATATCGCCAAGGCCAATGATGAAGACCAACTCGGCACGCTGGGCAAACGCCTCAACAACGAGATCGCCGGTTATCGCAGCCTGCTCAACAACACCGCCGACAGCCTGCCGTTTGATCCGGCACCGACGGTCTGGCGCGATGCGTTCCATGAGCTCGACGAACGCTGGACCGACCCGGCCTATCTGCAGGCCATCTACCGTAACAGCGCCCCCTACACCAGCAACTATCTGCTGTCCGCCCTCGACTTGACCCACAACGATGCCGGCCAGATCGTCAAGGTCGACAGTGATCAGGCGATCTACCAGACCGTGTTCCTGCGCACCTTCTGGATGGGGCTGGTGATTACCGCCTGCTGTCTGGTCCTCGCCTACCCGCTCGCCTACTTGCTGGCGACCCTGCCGGTACGCGCCGCCAACCTGCTGATGATCTGCGTGCTGCTGCCGTTCTGGACCTCGGTGCTGGTGCGCGTCGCCGCCTGGATCGTGCTGTTGCAGTCAAATGGCCTGGTCAACAAGTTTCTGGAGATGCTCGGCATCATCGACCACCCGCTAGCACTGGTGTTTAACCGCTTCGGGGTCTATGTCGCCATGGTGCATATCATGCTGCCGTTCATGATCCTGCCGCTGTATAGCGTGATGAAGAGCATCCCGCCAAGCTACCAGCGCGCGGCCATCTCGCTCGGCTGCTCGCCGATCCTCAGTTTCTGGCGGGTCTACTTCCCGCAGACCTATGCCGGCGTCGGTGCCGGTTGCCTACTGGTGTTTATCCTGTCGATTGGCTACTACATCACCCCGGCCCTGCTCGGCAGCCCGAATGACCAGATGGTCAGCTACTTCGTCGCCTTCTACACCAACAACACCATCAACTGGAGTATGGCCACCTCGCTCGGCGGTTTGCTGCTGGTCGCGACCTTGCTGCTGTATGTGGTCTACAACTGGCTGGTCGGTGCCGACCGGTTGAAACTCGGCTAAGCCCGCGCCCTAAGGAGAATCACCATGTTGCAACCCTATGCTTCCCCGATCGAGCGCCTGTGGTACTGGAGTCACCGAGGCCTGAGCGGCCTGACCCTGCTATTTCTGATGCTGCCGGTGCTGGTCATCATCCCGCTGTCCTTTAATAGCGGCGCTTTCCTGATTTATCCGCTGCAGGGCTTCTCGCTGCGCTGGTATGAGGCCTTCTTCACCTCCGCCGACTGGATGCGCGCCCTGCGCAACAGCCTGATTGTCTCGCCTTCGGCCACCGTGGTGGCCATGGTGTTCGGTACCCTGGCCTCCATCGGTCTGACCCGAGCGCGGTTTCGTGGCAAAGGGTTGCTGACCAGCATCCTGATTTCGCCGATGGTGGTGCCGGTGGTGATTGTCGGGGTGTCGTCTTACCTGTTCTTTGCCCCGCTGGGCCTCGCTAACAGCTATCTGTCCCTGATCCTGGTGCATGCCATTCTCGGCGTACCGTTTGTCATCATCACGGTGACCGCCACCCTGCAGGGCTATAACCAGAACCTGAGCCGCGCCGCCGCCAGTCTGGGCGCCTCGCCGGTGCTGACCTTCTTCCGCGTCACCCTGCCGATGATCGCGCCGGGGATGGTATCGGGGGCACTGTTTGCCTTTGCCACCAGCTTCGACGAAGTCGTGGTCACCCTGTATCTGGCCGGACCGGAGCAGGCCACCTTGCCGCGCGTCATGTTCAGCGGCATCCGTGAAAACATCAGCCCGACCATTGCGGCAGCGGCGACCCTGCTGATCCTGACCTCGGTGGCAATGTTGCTGACGCTGGAGTGGCTGCGCGGTCGCGCGGAAAAGATGCGTATCGAAAACGCCCACTGATCTCGGCCATCACCCGGCGATCCCCCGCCCGGTCCATCATGGTCCGGGCGTTGTTATCGGATCTGACGCCAGCGCAACCCCCGCCCTCTCGGTCAGCGCCGGCCCTGCATATGCTGCTGTAACAACTGCATGAAGAAATCGCGCGGCTTGTTCAACCGGCCAAACTGGTGGGTAATCGCGGCGATCCCCAGATGGTAGAAGCGCTCGGCGGGCAGTAACTTGCGCAACCGACCGCTCTGCAGCCACTTCTCGGCATAGTGCTCCGGCAGGTAGCCGACAAACGCCCCGGACAGAATCATCACCGCACGGGTCTCGTAGTAATAGGCCACCCCGGTCTTGGCCAGCCCGACCATCTGCATCGCCACTTCGGGGTTACTCTGGATGCCGGCCTGTACCGAGCGGGTATTCTGCAACTGCTCGCGCAACACCGCATCATCCTGCTCGGCATACAGTGGATGGCGATCACTGCAGTATAGATAACAGGTCTCTTCATACAGCGGATGATAGAGCAAACCATCCAGCTGGCGATGATAGGGGATAAAGCCGACATCCACCTCGCCGTTGAGAATCATGCGTTCGATATCGCTCATCGGGGCGGTTTCAAACTGCAGGAAGACATCCGGCGCCTGACGACAAAACTCGGCCAGCACATCCGGGAAACGGCAGCGCTCGTCCAGACTGATGGTGTCACTGGCAACCAGCTTGAGCTCGCCGGAGATCTGCACATGCAGGGCATTGACCGTCGAGCGGAAGTCCTCCAGCTGGGAGAACAGGCGACGGACCGACTCATAGATGATCGCCCCCTCTTCAGTCAGCGCAAACCCGGCACGGCCACGGCTACACAGCTTGAGCTTCAGGCGCTGCTCGAGATTGGCCATATGCACACTGATGGTCGAGCGGCTGATATTGAGCACAGTTTCCGCCGCCGAGAAGCCACCACACTCGACCACCGTCTTGAACACCTTGAGCAGACGGATCTCGTAATCCCCGACCTGTCCCAACTCCAGAAGCGACACCTGCGCCATATGTTGTTAATCCTTCAACGTAAGCATTGATGGGCCATCATTTATGCCCGCATCCTGCCGGATAAGAGGGAGAAAATCGGTTGCCTGACAACCGGATTTCACAGCGGAGTATCTATCATGACCTATCCCACCATCGATCACCTGCTTCAGCCCTTCTGCCAATGGCAGGATGGCCAATGGCGCTCGCTGTCGGATGGCCCGAACTTCAGCTTCACCGTTTATAACCCGGCCACCGGTGAACCGCTGGCTACGCTGGCCGATGAGGGGGCCGAAGAGGCCGAAGCCGCCGTTGCCCGCGCCCATGCCGCCTTGCCTGCCTGGCAGTCGCGCCCGGCCAAGGAGCGCGCCACCCTGTTGCGCCGCTGGTTCGATCTGGTGATGGCCAATCAGGAGGCACTCGGCCTGCTGATGACCCTGGAGCAGGGCAAGCCACTGGCCGAGGCCAAGGGCGAAGTCGCCTATGGCGCGTCCTATATTGAATGGTTTGCCGAAGAAACGAAACGCATCTACGGCGATATTATTCCCGCTGCCAGCGGTGACAAGCGCATCATGACTCTGAAGCAGGGGGTGGGGGTCGTCGCTGCGATCACGCCGTGGAACTTCCCGAATGCGATGATCACCCGCAAGGCCGCACCGGCGCTAGGGGCTGGTTGTACCATGGTGATCAAGCCGTCCGACGAGACCCCGCTGTCCGCGATGGCGCTGGTGACCCTCGCCCGTCAGGCCGGTATCCCGGATGATGTGCTGCAGGTGGTGGTCAGCCGCCAGGCTGCCGCCGTCGGCCAGGTGTTTACCCAGGATAACCGCGTACGCAAGCTGACCTTCACCGGCTCGACCCCAGTGGGCAAGTTGCTGATGAGCCAGAGTGCCGGCACAGTGAAAAAGCTGGGCATGGAGCTGGGTGGTAATGCGCCATTCATCGTGTTCGACGATGCCGATCTGGATGCCGCCATCCAGGGGCTGATGATCTCCAAGTTCCGTAATGCCGGCCAGACCTGCATTTGTGCTAACCGTATCCTGGTACAGCGCGGTATCTACGAAGCCTTTGCCAAGCGCCTGACCGAAGCGGCTTGCCGTCTGGTGGTCGCGGAAGGCACCACCAAGGGGGCGCAGATTGGCCCGCTGATCAACCAGGCTGCACTGGCCAAGGTCGAACGTCTGGTCAGCGATGCGTTGGATAACGGCGCCAAAGTCCGCCTCGGCGGCTGTCGCCACCCGGCTGGCGAGCTGTTCTACCAGCCGACCGTGCTCACCCATATCACCCGCCAGATGGCGATCTTCGATACCGAAATCTTCGGCCCGGTGGCAGCACTGATGCCATTCGATACCGAAGAGGAGGCCATCGCACTGGCCAACGATACCCCGTTCGGGCTGGCCGCCTACTTCTATACCCAGGACCTGCACCGCATCTGGCGCGTCTCCGAGCGCCTCGAATATGGCATGGTCGGTATCAATGAGGGCGGTATCTCCAGCGAAGTGGCGCCGTTCGGCGGCGTCAAGGAGTCGGGCTTGGGCCGTGAAGGCTCCAAATACGGCATCGAAGAGTTCACCGAAATCAAATATCTGTGTCTGGGCGGCCTGAAGTAACGCCCGTGACCATCATGGAACGAGTCCAAGGAGTCAGTATGACCAATCAGGAATTGCAACAACGCAAACAGGCCGTCTTTGCCCGCGGCGAAGGCAACGCGTATGGCATCTATGTCACCAAGGCCAAGAATGCCGAGTTATGGGATGTAGAAGGCAAACGCTATATCGATTTTGGTAGCGGCATCGCGGTAGTCAACACCGGCCACAGCAACCCGAAGGTCGCCGCAGCGGTGAAGGCACAGGTGGAAAACTTCAGCCATACCTGCATGACCGTCACCCCGTATGAAAGCGCGGTCGAACTGGCTGAAAAGCTGGTGAAGAAGGTACCGGGCAGCACGCCGAAGAAGGCGATGTTTGTCACCACTGGCGCCGAAGCCGTCGAAAACGCGGTCAAGATTGCCCGCTCCTATACCGGTCGGACTGGCGTGATTGCGTTTCAGGGGGCCTTTCATGGCCGCACCCTGCTCACCGTCGGCCTGACCGGCAAGGTCTATCCGTACAAGGCCGGATTTGGTCCGTTCCCGCCAGAACTGTTCCATGTGCCCTATCCGAATGCCCTGCTGGGCATCAGTGAAGAGGCCAGCTTCGAAGCGCTGAACCAGGTGTTCAAGTGCGACATCGATGTGAATCGCGTTGCCGCCATCATCGTCGAGTGCGTCCAGGGCGAAGGCGGCTTCTATCCGGCACCGGCCAGCTTCCTGCAGCGTCTGCGCAAGCTGTGCGATGAAAAGGGGATCCTGCTGATCTGTGATGAAATCCAGACCGGGTTTGCCCGTACCGGCCGCTTCTTCGCCCACGAATATGCCGGCATCGAAGCCGATCTGGTGACCATGGCCAAGGGGCTGGGAGGCGGTTATCCGATCTCCGGTGTGGTTGGCAAGGCCGAGATCATGGATCACCCGCAACCGGGCGGACTCGGCGGCACCTACGCTGGCTCCCCGCTGGGTTGTGCCGCAGGGTTAGCGGTGCTCGACGTCATTGAAGATGAGAAATTGTGTGACCGCGCCCTGGCGATTGGCGAGCGTATGGTGAGTCATCTACAAGACATTCGCGCACGTCACCCGGCCATCGTCGGTGACATCCGTAACCTGGGTGCAATGATTGCCTTGGAGTTGGTCAAAGATGGCGATCTGGCCCAGCCGGATGCGGACCTGACCAAGGCGATCTGCAGCAAGGCGGCCGAGAAGGGGTTGATCCTGCTCTCTTGCGGTACCCGCGCCAACGTGATCCGCTTTCTGCCACCGCTAACCGCCGAGTTTGCCATTCTTGATGAAGGGATGGCGATCCTGAGCGCGCTGATTGACGAGCTGGTAGCCTGATTCTCCGCTATAACATTCCTGCACTAAGTCCAAAGCCTCCCTTGCGGAGGCTTTATTCTTTACCGCCCAACTCGCCACAACGCCACCGAAGCAGCGGAACACCCTGGTTGAATGCATCAACGCGCACGATTCTTCCAATCCTTAAATGACAAAAGCCCGTCCATCCGGACGGGCTTGTTCTCGCCGCGCTGCCAAGGCAACGCGCTAGCAGGCTTACTTGCCAGCCGGCTTGACGTAGGTAACCGGCTTGGCACCACGTACGTCGATGTAGAAGTCATAGTCGCCATCAGCCGGCGGGGTGAACTTCACTTCTTCAAACTTGGAGTTCGGGTTCAGTTCAACCGGATCCTTTTCAAAGACACCCGGGGCAGTCAGGTAACCGAAGTTGGTGCCCGGAGTCCAGTTGCTGTCAGCAAACTTGTACTTGTACGGTGCGTAGTCAACCTTCAGGCCCTTAGCAGTCGCCTTGTAGACGCCCTTTTCCACCATCACGATCTTCATTTCTGGCAGCGGTGCCCACGGATTGGATTCAGTGATTTCACCACGCAGGTAAATTTCCTTACCGAATACATCCGCAGCCCCAGCACCAGCAGCCGGCGCAGCAGTCGCACCGGCTGCTGCCGCGGTCTTGCCGTCGGACGCACAACCGGACATCGCCAGCGCGCTGGCGGCCAACACCATAATCAGCAGATTCTTGAACATAAACTTTCCTTCGTTTGTTGTTTATTGGTCTGATTTACCGGGAATTTTCGAAGTTCCCATGGGCAGCCCATTAAACCAGAAGCTATTTACATAAAATCTGCCAGATCTCACACTCCGTAACATCAGGTAACAGCCTGACGCACAGAACGCGATCCATGCCGGAAAAGTGCTCATACGACAATGAATACAAGAGGAAAGATGACGGGATAGAAAAGCAAAAACCCGCCAGAAGGCGGGTTTTTTAAGGGGTGTTTGACAGTGTCCTACTCTCGCATGGCGAATGCCACACTATCATCGGCGCTACAGCGTTTCACTTCTGTGTTCGGCATGGGAACAGGTGGTGCCACTGCGCTATTGCTATCAAACATAATCGTGGTGCTGATACCCAGAGTCGAACTGGGGACCTCACCCTTACCAAGGGTGCGCTCTACCAACTGAGCCATATCAGCAC
>JAYROM010000019.1:0-33922 GCA_041911695.1 Aeromonadaceae bacterium | reverse complement strand
TCTGCGAGACGCCATCTTGGCCGCTCTGGCCGTAGATATCCATGTTAGTGGATTCGATATTGACGCTCGAGATGCCGGCGCAAGCAAAGGCGGCCAGGTCATTGCTGGCATCGATCTCGCTGGCCAGATATTTCATCTTCAGTGGATTGATATCGTGATTCTCGGTGACACTCAGCAACTTGTCGCGCAGCAGGGTGTCGACCTGCGGGTTGGCACACTGGAACTGGCTGGCCGCCGGGGCTTCCAGATACAGGTTGTCACCACCGACGATGGTATCCAGGTTGATCATGCCCAGCGTGGCATTCAGGTCGTCCTGGCTCATCTGTTCAACAAAGTACTTCGAGCCCTGCTGGCCAGCCTCGCCGGCACCGAAGAACACCATACGGATGGTGTAGTCCGGGTGCTCGTCCTCGAACTGCTTGGCCATGCCGACCAGGGTAGCCACCCCGGCGGCGTTGTCGATCACGCCGGCATCACCGCTGTCAGTGCCTTTCTTGGTGTCATAGTGGGCACCGACAATCAGCATCTTGTCCGGGTTGTTGCCCGGGATATCGGCAATCACGTTGACGCCGCTGGCATAGTGCTGTTCCTGCACGGTATAACCGTACCGATCCAGCTTGTCGCGGATCCACTCGGCGGCGGCCGCAGCAGCTGGGGAGCCGTTCACGCGCGCGCCATCCTTGGTCAACGCCTCGATAAAGTCGGCCTCGGTATGCGCCAGCTTGGCACCGTCCGCCGCTTCATCCACCTTGTTGACGATGTTTTCCAGGTGATCGCCTATGTTGTGCAGCTTGTCTTTCACGCTGTCACCACCACCGCCACAGCCAGTCAGCGACAGGGCAATACAGGCCGGCAGCAACGCCATCTTCATCAGGGACATACAGAATTTCCTTCGTGTCGGAGTGCAGTGCTGACCATTATGCGGAGCGTCGTTCGACGCTGATTCAGCGTTGGCTAAACAGAAGGAAAATACAGGGTAAAAGGCAGCCTATTGTGAGGCTGGTTGAGGTGGGGTTTAGAGTGGAAAACGGCCCGTCCGCGCTCGTCGGTTGATGAACACGTATACGGGCCGGGGGGGTTACATTGACACGGTCCAGCCGATGCCGTTACTGCGATCAGCGAGGCGTGTTGGGTAAAAGGCGAATTGGGCGCTGTGTTGCGGTGTGGTGAACACCCAGGTAAAGCCGGAGGCGATGGCGGCGCCAGCGATCACGTCATGCCAATAGTGCTGCTTGGAGGAGACGCGTGACCAACCGACCGCAGTGGCCGCGAGCAACGCGGGGGCACCCAATTCCCAACCGTAGCGCTGGTAGAGGAAACTGGCACCGCTAAAAGCCAGGGCGCTATGCCCGGACGGGAAACCATGTCCTTGGCCGTTTGGTCGTTTTTCATTGATGCTGTATTTGAGCACCATCACCGTGGCCTCGGTCGCGGCGGCGCTTTTCCCGAGTTGATACAGCCCTTCGGTATCACCCTGGTACCACGCATAGCCGGCCGCCAGTGCTGGAATGGCCAGCTGGCCGATATCGCCATAGGTTTCAAATTTGCTTTGTGCCATAGCTGGCACGGCCAGCAGACAGCCGGCCAGTAGTCCGATCCGGAATATTCCTGACATCCCTGCTTTCCCTGTGATTGTTATTTAATCAATACCCTAATGGGTTCTTATTGACACCATTGTTGCTGTTTCAGCATGGCAGAAGAAACTTAACCGTGAATTAAGGTTCGGACGAGACAGATCACAAATTAACCATGAGAACAACTCTCATTTGCTATTGATAGTGATTCGCGATTGCGAATATACTGCGCGGAATTTGATCTACCCCTCATAACAAAGAACACGAAGAAGGATTTCAGCATGACCGTTGTTGCGCCTGGACGTTTGACCCCGCTGGCTCGTGGTGTACGTATTCTGTTGTGGTCGCCGTTGCTGGTGACCAGTGTGGCGGCCCTGGCTGAAGAGGGGGCGGTGACCACGTTGCCGACCGTGCAGGTCAAGGCGCAACAGGCTAATTCGTCGAGCGAGGCTACCCGCGCCTATACCGTCAGCGAAACCCGTACCGCGACCAAGCTGCCGCTAGCGCCGCGCGAGACCCCCCAGGCGGTGACCGTGGTCACCCGCGAGAAGATGGATGATTTCCAGCAAAACACCATCAACAACGTGCTCGACAGCACGGTCGGGGTGAATGTCGAGCGTATCGAAACCGATCGGACCTATTACACCGCGCGTGGTTTTGATATCACCAATTTCCAGGTGGATGGCCTGGGCATGCCGATGGCCAATGGCAACGTCAATGGCGATCTGGATACCGCGATCTTCGATCGCGTCGAGGTGCTGCGTGGGGCCAACGGCCTGATGAGTGGCACTGGCAACCCGTCGGCCACGGTGAACATGGTGCGCAAGCGGCCGACCAAAGAGACGCAAATGTCGGTCAAGGGCAATCTCGGCTCCTGGCAGGAAGGCCGTGGCGAGGCCGATATCTCCGGCGCGCTGACCGATTCCGGTAACTGGCGTGGTCGTACCGTGGTGGTACACCAGGAGAAGAACTCCTATCTGGATCGCTACAGTAACAACAAGACGGTGCTGTATGGCGTCACCGAAGGCGATTTGAATGACCAGACCCTGCTGACGCTGGGTTATAGCTATGAGCAGAGTGACAGTGATAGCCCGTTGTGGGGCGCGTTGCCGCTTTATTACAGCGATGGTACGCAGACCCATTACGATCGTTCGACCAGTACCTCGACCGACTGGGCCTACTGGAACGTGCGTAACCACCGCGCGTTTATCGAGCTGAACCGCCAGCTGGCCGGTGGTTGGCAGAGCAAGGTGGCCTATCAGTTTATCCGCACCACCCAGGATGCGCGCATGTTCTACGTCTACGGCACGCCGGACAAGAGCGATGGCTCCGGGCTGTACAGTTACCCGAGCCAGTACCAACAGACCTACAACCAGCATGTGGTCGACTGGAACGTCGAAGGGCCGTTCCGCCTGTGGGGCCGTGAGCACAAGCTGGTGGCCGGGGTAATGGCCTCGCGTGACCACATGGAAGAGCGTTCGCTCTACAGCGCTGATCTGGGCACCGCCTTGCCGGCACTCGAGGACTGGACCGGCGATTATGCCGAACCGGAATTTAACCTGAATCCGGCTGGCAGTACCTGGCGCGATCGTGAAGAGGCCGCCTATGTGGCATCGCAACTGCACCTGACCCGCGATCTGGCCTGGGTGGTCGGCACCCGCTATGCCAGCTGGACCAGTACCGGCGAAAACTATGGCGTGCAACGCAATGCATCGGCCACTGGTCGTGTGGTGCCGTATAGCGGCCTGGTGTATGACCTCAATGACAGCCTGTCGGCTTATGTCAGCTATGCCAGCATCTTCGCCCCGCAAAGTGGGGTGGATGAGAATGGCGACCGCCTGGATCCGCTCACCGGTCACAGCTATGAAACCGGCCTCAAGGGCGAGCATTTCGGCGGCCAGCTGACCACCACGCTGGCGCTGTTCACCTCCAAACAGGACAACGTCAAGATCGCGGGCGGCACCCGTCCGGACGGCCAGACCTATTACAGCCTGGAAGATGGCGTGCGCAGTCGCGGCTATGAGCTGGAGGCCAGCGGCAATCTGACCGACAACTGGCAGCTGGCTGGCGGTTATACCCGTCTGATTATTCAGGATGCCGACGGCCAGGAGACCAACACCTATACCCCGAAGCAGCAGATCAAAGCCTCGTCGACCTATCGGGTGCTGCCGAAGTGGAAGGTGGGCGCCAACCTGCGTTGGCAGGACAGCATCTACCGGGTGAACGGCGCCGGGACCCAGACCCGGCAGAAGAGCTATGCGTTGCTGGATCTGATGAGCCAGTACGACTTCAACAAGCACCTGTATGCCGCGCTGAACGTCTACAACGTGGGTGACGTCAAGTACCTCAACAGCCTGTACTGGGATCAGGGCTTCTACGGTGCCCCGCGCTCCTTCATGCTGAGTGCTGGCTGGAAGTATTGATGCCGCAGGTGTCTGCCAGCGAGGTGCTGCCGATGTGGCAGCACCTCAGCCAGCGTCACTGGCCGGAGTGGGGGCCGCTGTTACGCGGGCAGGATGATCAGCAGGCGCTGGACCGGCAAGCCGGTCTGGCGCCTGTGCTTCTGGCCTTTGGCCAGCACCTTGGCTTGGCGGCGGACAGTCTGCACTGCTTACCCACGGCACAGCGTGCTGCGCTGGCGGTGGAGTGGGCGCGATCGCTGTGCTGGCGATTGACGGTTCCCGTGCTCGGGCTGCTGGTGCGTCACGGCATCGGTCTCAGCGTGCCGGCGGCCCGGCTGCCACTGTTTCTCGATGCCGATTGCCGCGTGGCGGGCTGGTCATGGCCTGCGGATCTGGCGGCGCAGGATTTGACGGCCGCACCGGATGCGGCGATCACCGACTGGTTGCACAACTGGCTGGCGGAGACCTGGCGGCCATTGATCGACGAGTTGGTGCAGTGTGGACAGGCCGATAGCCGGCTGCTGTGGCAAGTGCTGGCCGGTTACTGGCAATGGTGGCTGGAGCAGGCCGTGCTGCAGGGGGCCGATCCGCGAGAGACGGCCGCAGAGCACCGTCAGCAATTGGCGCTGGCCATCGTCCGCCAGCGCGACTGGCCGGCACTGGTGGCACGGATCCAACCGGGGTCGCGTAGCGGCCGCAATCCGCTCTATGCACCGTGGTGGAGGGGTCAGGATGCCGACGGGCAACCGATCTTGCAGCCGCGGTTGTGCTGTCATCGTGACCGGCTACCTGGTGTCGCCACCTGCCCGGGCTGCCCGCTGGCCGGTTCGCCACATAAGAATGAGAAACCCCGATCATGATTACCTTGCAACGCGTTGCCTATACGATCCCTGGCCGTACCCTGCTGCATCCGCTGGATCTGCAGTTTGCCGCCGGCGAGGTGTGTGGCCTGATTGGCCATAACGGCTCGGGCAAATCCACCCTGCTGCGCCTGTTGGCCAACCAGTTGATCCCGGCGGCGGGCAGCATCCGGCTGGATGGGCGCGCGCTGGCCGATTTCCCGACCCGCGAGCTGGCGCGGCATATCGCCTGGTTACCTCAGCATCCGCCGGCCACCGATCAGCTGACGGTACGCGAGCTGGTGCGTTTTGGTCGCCAGCCGTGGCATGGCCTGCTCGGCCGTTTTGGTCGCGAGGATGCCGCGGCGGTCGACGAGGCGCTGGCGCTGACCGGTATGGCGTCGCTGGCGGATCGCCAGGTGGATACCCTGTCCGGCGGCGAGCGCCAGCGTGGCTGGTTGGCGATGCTGCTCGCCCAGCGCACCCGTTACCTGCTGCTCGACGAGCCGACCTCGGCGCTGGATATCGCCCATCAGGTCGAGGTGCTGCAGCTGATCCGCGATTTAAGCCAGCGACTACAGCCAGGGATCATTCTGGTGCTGCACGATATCAATATGGCCGCCCGCTATTGCGACCGGCTGGTGGCGCTGCGCGGCGGCCGGCTGCTGTATGACGGCACCCCGGCCAGTCTGATGCAGCCCGACTGTTTGCAGGCGATCTATGGCCTGCCGATGCAGGTGATACCCCATCCGGTTGATGGCTCGCCAGTGAGTGTGGTGCTGTGATGTTGGGTCTGGGGCGGGTGTTGTTGGCTGTACTGCTGTGGGGATTGGGCTGGGGGGCGCAAGCCGCGGCCCCTGCGCGTCTGGTGGTGCTGGACTGGGCCAGTGCCGAAACGCTGGTGGCACTGGGCGTGCCGCCTGTGGGGATGGCCCAGGTGCCGGATTACCGCATCTGGAGTGGCGACATGCCGATGCCGCCCGAAGTGGCCGATGTTGGCCTGCGCATGGAGCCCAACCTGGAGCGCATCCAGGCGTTACGGCCGGATGGCATCGTCATCTCGCCGATGCAGGAGGGGCTGCGGCCGTTGCTGACGCGGATTGCGCCGGTGCATACCATCACCTTCAACAGCGCGCAGCAGCCGGATGGTTACCGGCAGGCGGAGCAGGCGACCCGCGATCTCGGCCAGCTGGTCGGTCGTGCAACACAGGCCGACCAGTTGATCGCGACTACCCGTGCTGCGGTGCAGCAGTTGCTGGCGCCGTTGCAGGCACAGGGCTCGCTGCGGCCGCTCTATCTATTGCGCTTTGCCGACCGCCATCATGCCTGGGTGCTGGATGGGCACAGCCTGTTCGGGGGGGCGCTGCAAGCGGGTGGTGCGCGGCTGGCCTGGCAGGGGCAAAGTAACCTGTGGGGCTTTGCCACCCTGCCGTTGACCAGTCTGCGTCAGGTGCCGCAGGCGCTGATCATCGCCATCGCCCCGTGGCCGTTCCGTTCGCTGGCCGAGCTGGATCACAGCCCGTTGTGGCAGCAACTACCCGCGGTGCGTGCAGGCCGCCTGCTGACGTTACCGCCGGTGTGGCTGGGTAACGGTCTGCCGAGTGTGCAGCGCTTCTGCCACTTGCTGGCGGCCGCCTGGACCCCGGGCCAGGTCGTGTTACCGCAAACCGACGTGGCAGGAGGCCAGACCGAATGATGAGTATGACGCTGGGCGGCAGATGGCGCCGCCAGTTACAACAACGGTTGAATGGTCGCGAGTCGCTGGCCTTGCCATTGGCCCTCGGGCTGTGCGGGGTGGCGCTGGTCGTGGCGTTGCTGGTCGGCCACCACCAGTTGCCGTGGGCCCGCTGGAGCGCCGTGCTCAGTCAACCGGTGGTCAGCTTAAGCCTGCCCGAACTGGCATGGCGCATGGTCTGGTTACCGCGGGTGGTGGTCTGCCTGCTGACTGGTGCCGCCCTGGGTGCGGCCGGCGCCCTGTTACAGCAGACGCTGCGGAATCCACTGGCCGCCCCGGAGACGCTGGGGATGCCGTCCGGGGCCCTGTTGGCGTTGGCGGTCAGTGCGCTGTGGGGGCCGGACTGGCTGGATCGGCACGATACGCTGGTAGCATTTGCCGGTGCGGCGGGCAGTGCTCTGCTGGTACTGGCGGTCGCCAGCCGCCAGCAAGCCTCGCCGTTGGCGGTGCTGCTGGCCGGCATGGTGATCAGCTTGCTGGCCTCGGCGCTGCTCACCCTGTTGATGCTCGGTCATGATCTGGCGCTGATCCGGCTGATGCCGCTCGGTGCCGGCTCGTTGGCGCAGGATGGCTGGCAGGCGGTGCGACAGATGGTCTGGCCGCTCGGGCTGGCTGGCGGCCTGCTATGGTGGGCGGGGCGACGCCTGGGGCTGCTTGGCCTGGAGGATGGTCTGCTGCAGGGGCTGGGGGTGCGCGCCGGTCGGCTGCGTCTGGGGTGCCTGCTGTTGGCCATTTGGCTCACGGCGGTGGTGGTCAGCCAGGTCGGGGTGATCGGCTTTGTCGCCTTGGCCGCCCCCTTGCTGGCGCGGGCCAGCGGAGCGCGGCGCCCCGGGCGTCGATTGCTTTGTGCTGCATTGTTGGGAGCAGCGGTGCTGCTGCTGGCCGATCTGTTGTTGCAGGGATTGCCAGACGAGTTGGCCGATCAACTGCCCACCGGCAGCCTGGTGGCGCTGTTCGGTGCCCCCTTGCTCGGTGGACTGGTGCTGCTGTGCCGCTTGCCCGAGCCGTGGTCACCGCGCCCGGCGGTAGCGCAGTGGCCGGTCTGCCATCCGCGCCGCTGGTTGATTGGCCTGACCCTGCTGCTGGGCGGCGGGGTGATGCTGGCGCTCTGGGTGGGACAGGGGGCCACGGGGTGGTCGTTGACTGCCTCGCCCGCCCTGCTGGCCTGGCGGATACCGCGGGTGCTGGCGGCCCTGGCGGCGGGCGGCATGCTGGCCACCGCCGGGGTGTTGTTACAACGCCTGACCGGCAATCCGCTGGCCAGCCCCGAGGTGCTCGGCATCAGCAGTAGCACCGGCCTCGGGCTGGTGCTGTGCGGCTGGCTGTGGCCGGAGGCCGGCCGCGGCGGCCAGTGGCTGGCCGGGGCGATCGCCGCCTGGGGCTGGCTGTTGCTGCTGCTCTGGTGGGGGCGTCGCCAGCAGGCGGGGTTGCTGCGTCTGTTACTGGCCGGGATGGCGCTGACCATGCTGTTTGGCGCGGTACAGGCGCTGATGCTGGGGATGGGCGATCCGCGTGGCCTGCAGCTGCTGAGCTGGATGTCCGGCTCCACCTATTATGTGACGGCGGCCCAGGCGTACTGGGCGATGGCGGTCGCCGTGGCGGGGGTGTTGCTGGCGAGTCTGTTGCTGCGCTGGTTGCGGTTGTTGCCGCTGGGCAGTGCGCTGGCGACCAGTCTCGGGGTCAGCCCGCGGCGTAGTCGCGGCGGTGTCTTGCTGCTCGCCGGTGCATTGACCGCCGCCGCCACCCTGCTGGTGGGACCGGTCAGCTTTGTCGGCCTGCTGGCGCCGCATCTGGTGCGCCAGCGTGGCTTGTGGCGCGCCGAGCACCAATTGCCCGCCGCCGTGCTACTCGGCATGGCGGTGATGGTGCTGGCTGACTGGTGGGGGCGACAAGGCTGGTTTCCTGAACAGGTGCCGGCTGGTATCATGGCCTCCCTGCTCGGGGGTGGTTACTTTTTATGCGGGCTGTGGATGGGCGGACGTCGCCCCGCTCGCACCTGAGGGGGCTACCTGTTCTGGCGGCTACGCCGGATTCAACCCCCAGGCTCCATCCCCGAGTCCGATTGTCCGCGGGCACTGGCTGGCGTTTAATGCCAGCAGTTCCCCGGCTCTGCTGTTGTTTTGAGGTACACCCTGCATGTCTGCATCGTCCACCGCGCCCAAGTCGCTGTTCCAGCTGACCTGGCCGTTATTCATTGATATCGCCTTCCACTTCCTGACCGGTGCGCTCAACACCTTTATGGTGGGGCGCGTCTCCTATCAGTCGGTGGCGGCGTTGTCGGTCGGTAACCAGATCCTCGATCTGTGTATCACCCTGTTCAACTTTATCGGCATCGGCTCGAGTGTGGTGATCGCCCAGTATCTGGGAGCGGGTGACCGGCGCATGGCGCGTCAGGTGGTGCATACCGCCATCGGCGTCAATCTGCTGGTGGGGGCGCTGGCCATGCTGGTGGTGACGCTGGGGGCCGACAACCTGCTGCACCTGATGAACATGCCGGCTAACCTGATGGCTGACGGCCATGCCTATCTGACCATCATCGGTATCTGTCTGTTGCCGGAAGCGGCCACCCTGTGTCTGGCGGCGGCACTGCGGGCCCATGGCCATACCCGTGAGGCGATGTATGTCACCCTGGTGGCCAATCTGATCACCTTTATCGGCAACGCCCTGCTGCTGTTCGGGCTGTTTGGCCTGCCGAAGATGGGCGTCGCCGGGGTGGCTTGGAGCACCGTGGTTGGTCGTCTGGTGGCGCTGGCGCTGCTGGTCTGGCTGCTGCAAAAGCGCACCGGCATCCGTCTGGTGATCGGCCAGCTGTTCCGCTGGTCACGCGAGGCGCTGAACAAGGTGCTGCATATCGGCTTGCCGGCGGCGGGCGAGAACCTGTCGTGGATGCTGCAGTTTATGGTCATCACCTCGATGGTGGCGCTGATGGGCGACAAGTCGCTGGCCACCCAGTCGTTCTTCTTCCAGATCTGTCTGTTTATCATGCTGTTCGGCCTGTCGATTGGGCTGGGTACCGAGATCCTGATTGGTCATCTGGTCGGCGCCGGCAAGTTCGAGCAGGCCTACCGCCAGCTGCTGCACAGCCTGAAACTCGGCCTGCTGGTCACCGCCGTGGTGGTGGTGCCGATGGGGCTGGGCGGTGGTCACTGGGTGATGAGCCTGTTCACCGATGACGCCGATATCCTCGCCATGGCCACCCAGCTGTTCTTTATCAGCATCATTCTCGAGCCGGGGCGCACCTTCAACATCGTGGTCATCAACTCGTTGCGTGCCACCGGGGACGCGCGCTTCCCGCTGATGATGGCGCTGATCTCGATGTGGGGCCTCTCCATCCCGCTGGCCTGGTTCTTCGGTCATCACCTGGGCTGGGGGCTGGTAGGGGTGTGGATGGGCCTCGCCGCCGACGAGTGGACGCGCGGCATCGCCATGTACCTGCGCTGGAAGAGCCGGCGCTGGGAGAAGAAGGTGCTGGTCAAGCCGCAAGAGACCTGCCAGCAAGGGGCGGTGATTCAGGGCTGATCTGTGCCGGATGATTGAAGACAGGGCGCCATTTCGGCGCCCTGATTTTTCTTGCTGGTTTATAGTTGACGGTTAAACGTAAAACCCTCTATACCACCCCACAAACCGTTCCAACCCCACCTTTAGCTCAGTCTTAGGCTTGAAGCCAATCGCGGCTTCCAGCGCTGCGGTGTCGGCGCTGGTTTCCAGCACGTCGCCCGGTTGCAGCGGCAGCAGGTTCATCTGTGCCGGCACGCCGAGGGCGCCTTCCAGGGTGCGGATAAAGTCGATCAGCGGTACTGGCTGGCTGTTGCCGATGTTATAGACGCGGTACGGCGCGCTGCTGTCGGCCGGGGTGCCGGTCTCCACGGTCCAGTCTGGATTGGGCTGCGGGATGACGTCGGTCAGACGGACCACAGCTTCGGCGATATCGTCGATATAGGTGAAGTCGCGGCGCATGTCGCCGTAGTTGTAGACGTCGATCGGCTTACCTTCCAGGATCGCCTTGGTGAACTTGAACAGCGCCATGTCCGGGCGGCCCCACGGGCCGTAGACGGTGAAGAAGCGCAGGCCGGTCACCGGCAGCCCGTACAGGTGGGCATAGCTGTGGCTCATCAGCTCGTTGGCTTTTTTGGTTGCGGCGTACAGCGACACCGGGTGATCGACGCTATCGGCGGTGGAGAACGGTGTCTTGCGATTCAGGCCGTAGACCGAGCTCGACGAGGCATACAGCAGGTGGCCGACCTGATGGTGGCGGCAACCTTCGAGAATGTTCAGGTGGCCGACCAGGTTGGCGTCGGCATAGGCGTGCGGATTGTCCAGCGAGTAGCGCACCCCGGCCTGGGCACCGAGATGGATCACCCGCTCGAAGCCTTCACGGGCAAACAGATCGGCCACGGCCGCACGATCGGCCAGCTCCATCTTCTCGAAACGGAACTGCGGGTGCGGGGTCAGTCGATCCAGACGCGCCTGCTTGAGGCGTACATCGTAGTAGTCGTTAAGGTTGTCGATACCGACCACGTGGTGGCCGGCGGCGAGCAGACGCTCGCTGACATGAAACCCGATAAAACCGGCGGCACCGGTCACCAGTATCTTCATGGAAAGCTCCCGGGAGAGGGACGTGCTGTGCGCCCCTCATCAAAGTAAGTAGCAAAGAAAACGGGCGGCCAGCGCCGCCCGGTTGTTGCCCAGTCTAGCCTCTGGGCGGGGAATAGTGAAACGGTGCTGGTGTATCCACCGGGGTGCTGGTGACACAGGCCGGCAGCAGTGCGCGTTGCGGGAACAGGGTCCACGCCTCGCCGTGGCGGTTACCGAGCGGGATCGCCTGCGCGGTATCGAAGCACTGTTGGACTCGACGTGCCGGCGCCAGCAACCAGCGGTGACCATCACCGTGTTGCAGCCAGGACAGACTGGCCGGGATCTGATCCTGATCGGTCATCAGGTAGGGCCAGTGCTCAATCGGCCGCTGGCCAAACAGCAGGAACTGTTCGCGGAAGCTCAAGATCAGCATCGGCTCGCTATCCGGAATATGTTCACGTACCTGCTCCATGATGCCTTGCGGGGTGCGAACCGGGTTGAGCAGTGGATAGCCCCACAGGCTCCAGTGCAGCCAGATCACCGCAAACACACTGCTTACCGCCATCAAGGGGGCACGGCGGCACAGCCAGGCGGCGAGGGTGGCACACACCCCGGTGCTGAGCAGCAGCGGCCACGGGTCACCGCCGAGCTCGGCCAGGTGTTTGGCCAGCTTGGGGTTGACGTGCAGTGCGGCGACCACACCCAGAATCAGCATGACCCCGGCCAACAGCCAGGCCAACCCTTGCCACAGGCGGGCTGGCCAGCGGCGCTGCAGCAGCAGCGGTAGCCAAGGGGCGGCGAGCAGCGCCAGCGCCGGCGTCGCCGGGGTGATATAGACCCCGCGCTTGCCCGGTGAGACCGAGAAGAACAGCAGCACCAGCAGGATATAGCCGGCGAGCAGGATCACCCGACGTTCGCCCTGGCGGAAGGCGTCACGGCATTGCCAGATGAGCCAGGGAATGAACAGCGACAACGGCAGCCAGAACGCCGGAATCACCCCGGTCAGGTAGTACCAGAACGGTTTGACGTGGTGCCACGACTTGGCATAGCGGGTCACCGTCTGGCGGAACAGAATATTGTCACGATAGGCGGTATAGACCGGATCGGCGTGGTATTGCACCGCCAGCACCATAGGTACCAACCACAATCCAATCGCCGCCAGCATCGCCAGCGGCCCGGCCAGCGCCTTGAGCCAGGCGCCACGGCTGGCAGCACGGATCTCGGCGCGATGGGTCCATAGTGCCGGGATCAGCACCAGCGCGGCCAGAATCCCAACCCCTTTGGTGATGATGCCAAGCCCGGCGGCAAACCAGCCCAGGTAGTACCAGCGCCAGTCGGCGTCGGTGAGCAAAAAGCGCAGGAAGCCGTAGACGCCGAGGGTAATAAAGAAGGTCACCAGCGCATCAATCTGTGCCGCCTTGGCCTGCACGGCAAACTGCAGGGTGAGCAGCAGCAGCAGGCCGGCACGGAAGGCGGTGGCGCGATCCCACAACCGGCGGCTGATATCGAACACCAGCGCCAGTGTGCCGAGACCGGCCAGCAGATTGGGCAACAGGAAGGCGACACGTAGCGAGCCGGTCAGGCTATAGAACAGGGCGATGGCCCACATAAACAGCGGCGGTTTGTCCGGGTAGATCTCGCCGCCGCGGAACGGGAACAACCACTGGCCGGATTCGACCATCTGCTTGGCGATCAGCGCAAAGCGTGGTTCGTCAGCCGGCCAGGGGTCGCGCAGGCCAAGACCGGCACCGAGGATCACCAGACCCATCAGCATCAGTAGCCAGAAGGCCTGGCGGGTTGAGTCGGGTCCGGCCAGCACCGAACGATCAGTCAGCATGTCTACTCCTCCAACAAGGGGGGACGGAAAAATGAACGCGGCGCGAGTGTACGCGCCGCGACTTAATCCAGCCTTAACCCGTGGCCAGCCTGTGGCCGCAGGGGTTAGTGCGAGGCGCGATCACGGCGCCAACCGCGATGGCGAATATCCAGATGCAGGCTATATAACGCGGTAAATGCCGGAAACAGGTTCTGCAGCACGCCGACCGAGTCCTGTTTGGCCGAGAACATAAAATAGCTCAGCGTCATCAGGCTGCCGACCACGCTCATGTACCAGAACAGCCGCGGGATCACCGGTTTGCCGGCACGTTTGGAGGCGACAAATTGCACCAGCCAGCGGCCGCCGAACATGAGGGCGCCGACATAGCCGATCAGTTTCCAGGTGGTGATATGGATGCCGGTCCACAGCAGCCAGGTGATGCTATCGTCCATCCAGTTCACCGTTGCTGCTCCCGTACTACGACCACCTTGGCGCGGCGCTTTAGCCACCAGACGCCGAGCACGTCGACCAGGCCGACCCACAGGCGGTTCCATACGCCGTAGTTGGAGCGGCCGGCCATGCGTGGACGGTGGTTGACCGGATGAACCATCATGATGCCACCCTGCGCCTGGATCAGGGTCGGGATATAGCGGTGCATATGGTTGAACGACGGCAGACGCAGGTAGCGCTGCAGTAGTACCGCCTTCAGGCCACAGCCAGTATCCGGGATACCGTCACGCAGCATCATGTCGCGGAAGCCGTTGGCCACCTTGGAGGAGAGGCGCTTGACCCAGTCGTCACGGCGGTTGACGCGATGACCGATCACCCCCCAGACACGCGCATCCTGGGCGTGGCGTTGGCGCACGCTGTCGAGCATGCCGGGAATGTCTGCGGGATCGTTCTGGCCATCGGCATCCAGCACCACCAACCAGGTTCCGCGTGCTTCCCAGGCACCGCTGAGGATGGCAATGCTCTGGCCGACGCTGGCTTGATGGCTGATCAGATGCAGGCGATCGAAACCGTCGCTCTGCAATTGGCGCAGGGTGGCCCAGGTGGTATCGGTGCTGCCATCATCGACATAGATCAGCTCGTAATCATAACGGCCGTCCATGGCGGTGCGGATTTCGTTCACCAGCGGAACGATGTTGTCGGCCTCGTTCTTGGCCGGAATGACAATCGAGACCTCAGGACGAGATCCGGACACCTGTTCGCTCATGGTTGAGTCCTTGGCTGGGTGGTGAGCACCCGCGTGGCAGTCAGAAGTTGAGCGGCTATTTTGCCCTAGCCGCTAAGTGGCTGCAAATCAACACCGCATTGATCTGTCAGGGCGGAAGTTGAGGCGGGTCACAACTGAATTTTGGGTAGCTCAAGTATCCGATCATCACGCACTGCATAGCCCTGCAAGTAGTCGATCCCGAGCAGTGACAGGCGATAGACCAGATCTTCGCGTTCGACCAGATAGGCCAACAGCGGCACGCCGCGCACCTGTGCCGCCTCTAGCCACACCTGCCACAGCTCCGATTGTTCCGGGCGTGCCGGCATGCGCAATAGATCAAACGGCAGAAACTGGCTGCATGGCAGCGCCAGTTGTTCAATATCCAGTACCACACCGATATGGGCCTCGTGGAAGGCGGCCAGGGTCTTGCGCAAGTGGGGCATATCCGGCACCTGCTCAATCTCCAGTACATGCAGGCGTAATCGGGCCGGGGCCATTTGGTTGGCCAGTTGGTAAATGGCGGTCTGCATATCCGGGATGCGCAGCGATTCGGCGTACAGATTGAGGATCCAGCACTCTTCGCCATCCAGCAGACGGGTGAGCTGACTGGCCATCTCGCAGACATGCAGGTCGAGCGCTGACTTGAGGTCGAGGTGGCGGACGATTTTCAGTAGCTCGGCCGGATTGTTATAGTTTTTGAAACGCAGTAGCAACTCATGGCCAAACACCCCGCCTTGGCGGTCCAGAATGGGCTGGGCCACGAAGTACATGGCCTGGGTATCCAGAATTGCCGGCAAACCGTGCAGCATGCGCGCCTCGTAGGACAACATCCTTAAGTCTTTTCAATTGTAGTCGATGCACGGGGCCGATGAGGGGCGGGCGGGCATTTGGGATTGGCGTCCGGCTTGCTATACTCCGCAGCCGGTGCGTGGTGGGGCATAAGGCCGGAGTACATGATGAGTCCAGAATATCTGCAGCGCTTTGGCGGGATAGCCCGTTTGTATGGTCAGGCGGCGTTGGACCGTTTTGCCGCAGCCCATGTCTGTGTGGTGGGGGTCGGCGGCGTTGGTTCGTGGGCGGCAGAGGCGCTGGCACGCTCCGGGATTGGCCATCTGACGCTGATCGATCTGGATGATATCTGTATCACCAACACCAACCGCCAGATCCACGCCCTGCAGGGCACAGTGGGGGCGTTGAAAATCGAGGCGATGGCGGCCCGCATTCTCGCCATCAATCCTGAGTGCCAGGTCACGCTGGTGGATGACTTTATTACCCCGGATAACCTCGCCGAGCATTTATCTGCCGAATTCGACTATGTGGTCGATGCTATTGACAGCATCCGCGCCAAAGTGGCGCTGGTGGCTTGGTGCAAGCGGCACAAACTGCCGGTCATTGTCTCGGGTGGGGCCGGAGGTAAAACCGATCCGACCCAGATCCGTATCGACGACCTGTCGCGGACCACCATGGATCCGCTGGCGTCGCGTCTGCGTGCCGATCTGCGTCGCCACCACGGCTTTTCGCGCGAGGCGGGCAAGCGTTTTGGCATCGATTGTGTCTATTCGACGGAACAACTGCGCTATCCGGATGGCGCTGGCGGGGTGTGTCAGAGTCGTGCGCAGAGTGATGGCCAGCTAAAAATGGATTGTGCCTCGGGTTTTGGTGCCACCACTGTGGTCACCGCCAGCGTCGGGCTGGCGGCGGTGTCGCGGGTGTTGCAACGCCTGGCGGGCAGTAAAGGCTGACCTGCAGGCGGATACCGCGCTTAGCAATTTCCTCACTTTTGTTAGTTATCATACAGTGTTCTCTAATGTGGTGCTTGCGCACCATTATTGATCCCCATTTTGGTTCGCCAGTATTGTGTGGCTAATCAGTAGATTTCCCTTTCGCTTTCTATCTCCGTAGTGTCAAATCGCTCACAAAAAAAACGAAACAAAATGCTTTCGTTGGCTGTTTGCGCGTACAGGTCTCATTGCGGTCTGTTTGAAATGCATTATTCACGCTACATTTTCGTAACATCCTGTTGTGGTTGCATTTTAAACAGCTAACGCAGGAATTCCGCACAAAATCTGTGTTTTTTTCATTCGAAATGAAGAAAATTTATTCCGTCTAGGTCACAAACTGGTCACATTTTTGCTTCATAAACTCCTTGCGAACACCGGGCATTGCTCGATAAAACCGAGAATCGTCAGTTTCGGTTAATGGATGTTAAAGCTTTTATTCGAAAGAGCTAAGGAGAAGCACAATGCGGATAAGTATCTTCGGTATGGGTTATGTCGGCGCCGTTTGTGCGGCATGCATGGCTCATCGTGGCCATACCATCGTCGGTGTGGATGTTTCCCAACAGAAAGTCGCTATGGTCAATGCCGGCAAATCGCCGATTGTTGAGCCGGGGCTGGATGAGTTACTGGCCGCCGGCAAGGCGGCTGGCCGGATCTCGGCGACCACCAATTACATGGACGCCATCTACAACACCGATATTACTTTCCTGGCCGTGCCGACCCCGAGCATGAAGAACGGTGACCTCAATCTCGAGTATATCGAGGCGGTATGCCGTGAAGTGGGGATGGCGCTGCGCGACAAGCCGACCCGCCACACCGTGATCGTGCGCAGTACCGTCCTGCCGGGCACCGTGCTGAACGTGGTCAAGCCGATTCTGGAAGATTGCGCGCAGAAGAAGGCCGGTGTCGATTTCGGTCTGGGCATCAACCCGGAGTTCCTGCGTGAGAGTACCGCCATCCGCGACTACGATGAGCCACCGATGACTGTGGTGGGCGCCTACGACGATGAGACTGCGCGCCTGATGGAGCTGCTATATAGCGATCTGACCGCGCCGTTTATCTGCAAGCCGATCGAAATCGCCGAGATGATCAAATACACCTGCAACGTTTGGCATGCCACCAAGGTGGCGTTCGCCAACGAGATCGGCAGCATCGCCAAGGCAGTGGGGGTGGATGGTCGCGAAGTGATGGACGTGGTCTGCCGTGACCAGAAACTGAACATCTCCCGCTACTACATGAAGCCTGGCTTTGCCTTCGGCGGCTCCTGCCTGCCCAAAGACGTGCGCGCGCTCAATTACCGCGCCGGCAAGCTGGATGTCAAAACCCCGCTGATCTCCTCGATCATGCCGAGCAATGAATACCAGGTACGCCGTGCCTTCGAGATCATCGAAGGGCTGGGCAAGCGCCGCATCGGCATGCTGGGTCTGAGTTTCAAGGCCGAAACCGACGATCTGCGCGAAAGCCCGCTGGTGGAACTGGCCGAAATGTTGATCGGCAAGGGCTACCAACTCTCCATCTACGACCGCAATGTGTCGTTCGCCAGCGTGCATGGCGCCAACAAGGACTATATCCACGGCAAGATCCCGCATGTTTCCTCGCTGCTGGCCAGCGATGAGCAGCAACTGCTGGAACAGTGCGATGTACTGGTGCTGGGTAACCAGGACAAGTCGTTCCTCTCCATGCTGGAGAAGTGGCCGCAGGATAAGTTCCTGGTGGATCTGGCCGGGTTTATGACCTCGCCATCCGACACCAACAAACAGGGTAT
This sequence comes from Aeromonadaceae bacterium, assembly GCA_041911695.1. Taxonomy (GTDB): domain Bacteria; phylum Pseudomonadota; class Gammaproteobacteria; order Enterobacterales; family Aeromonadaceae; genus Pseudaeromonas. The sequence continues at coordinate 16,222 of JAYROM010000019.1, read as the reverse complement.
TTGCTGGTAAGCGAGGTGCCTATGCAAGGCTTGCTGCGCAATATAAGCGGCTGGCTGTGGGTGCTGATCGTGTTGACGGGACTGGCTGCGCTGGTCCCGCCACAGGTCTTTGACAGCCACAATGCCCAGTTTCTGTTGCTGATCGGTGCCGTCGGGATGTGGCGCTATGGGGTGGGGTTGACCCATTACTTGCGTGGCCTGTTTTTCCGCTATGTGGTGTTTCCGCAACACCGCCGGCGGGCACGCCAGGCTCTGGCCGCGTTGCCGCCCTCCCACATCTACCTGATGGTGACCAGTTTCCGTATTGATGCGATGACCACGGCGATGGTTTATCGCTCGGTGATCGAGGAGGCGGTGCAATGTGGTTACCCGACCACTGTGGTGGCGTCGATCGTCGAATATTCGGACGAATCGTTGATCAATGCGCTGTGGGAGCAGATAGCGCCGCCAGCGGATCGGGTCGGGCTACGTATTGTGCGTATTCCGGGCACCGGCAAGCGTGATGGGCTGGCCAACGGCTTCCGCGCCATTGCGCGTGACCTGCCGGACGATCAGGCGCTGGTGGCGGTGGTGGATGGCGATACCGTGCTTGAGTCCGGCATTATCGGTTTGACGGCCCCCTATTTCTCGCTATTCCCGAAAGTGGGAGCATTAACCACCAACGAATTTTGTGAGGTATTGGGTAGCTACTGGATGAGCCAGTGGCACAAGCTGCGCTTTGCCCAACGCCATATCAATATGTGCTCAATGGCCTTGTCCAAGCGTGTGCTGACCATGACCGGGCGCATGTCGGTGTTTCGTGCCAGTGTGGTCACGCGGCCCGACTTTATTGACGACGTCGAGAACGATCACCTCGATCACTGGCGGCTGGGGCGCTTTCGATTTCTCACCGGCGATGACAAGTCGAGCTGGTTCAGCCTGATGCGTCAGGGTTGGGATACCTACTATGTGCCGGATGCGGTGATCACCACGGTGGAACATCCGCCGGAAAAGCAGTTTCTGGCCTCAGCGCGCAAGTTGATGTTTCGCTGGTATGGCAACTCTCTGCGCCAGAACTCGCGTGCCACGCGACTTGGTGTGCGCCGTCTCGGCCTGTTCACCTACTACGTGCTGTGGGACCAGCGTATCTCGATGTGGACCAGCCTGCTTGGGTTGACTGCGTCGATCATCGCCGCCATCAAGTACTCAGTGGTCTATCTGGCGATCTACCTATTGTGGATCGGGCTGACCCGTACCTTTGTCACCCTGATGCTGCTGGCCTCAGGTCATCGCATCGGCCCGGCGTTCCCGCTGATGCTCTACTTCAACCAGATCGTCGGCTCGATGATGAAGATCTACGTGGTATTCCGCCTAGATCGTCAGTCATGGACCCGACAAAGCACCAAGCTCAAGCATGACCACGGAGCGTTCCAAGCCTGGTTCAACCGCTGGTCAACTGTGACCATGACCTTCTCGGCTGTCAGCGTGTTTTTGGCGTTGGTGGTGCATTTGGTCTGAGGCAAACGATGAATGATGACCGAAAACCGGTCGTCGGCACAAACGGACAGCAACAATATTGCAACAACAAGGAAGGGCACAAACATGGCGAATCCCAATCTGAATCTGGTGCATGAAAACGAAACCCAGCGTCGGCATGCGCGCATCAAGATCCCGGCCCGACTGGTCGTCAATGCCGGGCAAAACGAGCCCTTCGTGCTCGAAGTGCAGGATCTGTCGGCTAGTGGCTTCAGCGTACAAGATGACGGCAATCGCCTGCGTAGCCAGCAGCATTATGATGGACGTCTGCTGTTTAGCTTCGACAATGTGGAATTCGCACTAAGCGTTCGCTTCCAGACCGTGAACCATCAGGGCAGTGACGGCCGTTTTGGGTGTGAATTCCACGATCTGGGCGAGCAGGAGATTGCTACCCTGCGTCTGCTGATCACCAAGTTCCTCGGTGGGGAAATCACCCGCGTCGGCGATGTGTTGTCGACCATGAACCGCGAGAATTTCACCAAGACCCGCAAGCAACAGGTCAGTGCCGGGCTGTCCGGTTGGCAGCGGGTGCGGGCACTGCTGCTGACACTGTGCAGCTTGGCAATTGGTCTGGCGGCACTGGGTTTTCTGGCCAACAAAATTTATCAGACCTATTTCGTCACCGTCGCGCGGAGCGCGGTCGTCGCGATGACGTCGGTGCCAGTGCCGGCTGCCGGCGAGGGCAATGTCACCTTCTTGGTCAAGGTAGGTGATACGGTCAAGCGTAATGCACCGGTGGCCAAATTGACCTCGCCTCTGGTGAACCTGCTGCCGGGCATGCTGGGCAAGACCCAGATGAATGGCGACCAAATCAAGTCCCTGCTCGATACCGATATGACCCAGGTGATTAATAGCCCCTGCGACTGTCAGGTATCGAGTCTGGATAGCCAGGAGGGGTTGTTTGTCGGCAAGGGGGATACAGTCATGACGCTGACGCCGGCCGGCAGCGAGCCCCAGGTCTTGGCTCGATTTGATTTTGCCAGTGCCCAGACCCTGCAGGCTGGAACCCGCGTGCTCTTGCAACTGCCCGGGCAAGCGGACAAGCAGGTCGGTACGGTACTGAGCCTGACCGCCCCCGATGATTTAAGCCAAGACAATTTGCCGGCCCAGGGCGGTTTGCTGGCGGTGATCAAGCCGGTACGACAGCTGCCGGTGCAATGGGTCAAGCAGCCGGTGCAGGTGACGATGGATCCGGAACTCTGGAAGAAGCTCTGGTAACCAGGAGGCGGATGAGATGAGCAGGCAGGCAAGGAACGTCATGCTGCTTGTCGCTGTGTTGACCGGCTGTAGCGTACAGGATGTGAACCTGGCGCAGCAGCAATTGACGTCCAGCGATCCGGGGCAGCAAAGCGCAGGGCTAGAAACGCTCGAGTCGATGTCCGGGCGAGGTTATGTCGACGCCACTGTGGCATTGGCCAAACGATATGACGATACAGGAGATATTGCCGCCTTGCGTCAGGTGAAAGCGCGCATGGCGCGGGCCGCCCTATCGGGACCGCAAGAGGAGTTGTCCTATCTGGGCTGGTTGCTTGATGCCTCCGCCCGGATTCCGGAGTGGGTGCCGGAGGTCGATCGGCGCCTGCTACAGCGCCAGCAGGCGCGGGGCGATGTGTTTGATTTGCTGACCCGGCTCTATCAGCGCGAACCGTCATTGGATACACATCAGCTGGTCGCGGTGTTTCAGCTGCTGGATCTACGGCAGGCGATACCTGCTTCCAGGTGGTTACGCGGACAGATCGCGATCGATGGGTTATTCAAGGTGGCGACCGAGTCCTCGCTGCAGCAGGCATGTGCCACGGTGATGGAGCAGGGACGCTATGTCGATTGCTTGCAGACTCGGCTGTTCTGGTTGCGTGCCAGCCGTCCGCAGGCAGTCAAGGACGTCAAGACTTGGGTGGAGCAGGTTCACCAAGGGCTGGATGCGCATACGATCTCGGTGGCCGATCTCGGTGGTCTGATGGATGACGCTGTGGTGGCTCGCCCGGGTGCGGCGCAAAAGAATATCGCGCTAGCCCTGGGGGCATTAGCGCCAGACGAACCGGCGATCGCATTACGTCGCTATGCCTTAATAGTTTCATCTGAAGGAACCGAGGAAGAAACCGACAAGATGGAAGCGCATCTGCGCCGGTTGAACCAGGAGGGATATCTACGTGCCGGCACTTTATTGGGGCGGCTCTATCTGGATAGTCCGCGGCGGGTGCCAGATATGCAGAAAGCCCGGCGCTATCTTTCCGCCGCGACCCAGGATCCACAAGGCGCCTACTGGTTGGGCTCCCAGTTACTGAGCGGCCAGTTAGGCGATGCGTCGGCTGATAAGGTGAGCCAAGGCTGCGCCCTGCTTGTGCAGTCAGGCCGTCAGGGCTATCGCCGTGCCGATATCTATCTGGCCAACCTGTTTGCCCGCGGCCAGGGGGTAGTCCGTAACCCGGTTTATGCCTCGGTGTTTGCCCGCTTGGTGGTAGGGAGGCATGCAAATATTCCGGCGATGTCCCGTCTGCTGGACGATTTGCATCTGTCGGTAGCGGAACAAGCCCAGGCCGATGCATTGCTTAAACGCGAGCAGGCGTGGCGGGACAAGCTGTCGGTTGAGACGCGCCCGGCGCAGGGGAATGCAGATCCGGTATTGGTCGGACGTGTCGACCCACAAAGTGAGGATCAAGGATGAACTATTCGCTAGTTGCGGTATCGCTGATGCTGGTTGTTGCCGGCAGCGCGCAGGCGGCCTCCGGCTGGCAATCCAGCCTGTTGCTAGGTGGAACGGATCGGCAGAGTGATGTCACGGATGCGGCGCAGAGCCAGAACTCGCTATCCGGAGATATGCGCCTGCAGTGGTCGGGGCCGATGGCCGGCCCGGTCGGCGGGGTGTTCGATATGCGGGCGTCTGTCTCTAACCGGAATACGGCGGTGCAGGAGGCTTCCAGCGGGCTGGATGCGGCGGCACGCAGCGAGCATTACCTGGCACTGCGTCAGGCGGGGCTGGTGTGGCAGCCTTTAGGCTGGACCGGCTTTCCGGGGGAGGCGCTATCGGCCGGCCTGTTGCGGCGACAGAGCGAAAATACCGGCTGGTGGGATGGCAGTATCGAGTCAGTGGGTTGGTCGCTGGATACCACGACCACACAGGCAAGCCTCGTCGTTGGGCAGCAGTTCCGCACCTGGCGTAGTGCCAGTGACCTGACGGTGTATGACCAAGACAAAACGCGACTGTTCGGTGAGTGGATACAGGACTGGCAGCCCGGTTATGCCTGGGTGGCCCGCGTCATGTATGCGCGTCAGTCGGGAGTCACCGAACCGGATACGATCGACAATCCGCAGGGGTTAAATGGTGACTGGCTCTGGCTGGGTCTGGGCGTGCGCCATGGCTGGTTCGGGCGTCCGCCAATGTCTCAGGATCGGCTGGCCTGGCTGCTGGAACTTACCGGTTTGCGTGGTCGTGCCGACCTGCAGGATAGCGGCGGTAGCCGGACGGACGATGCCCGGATCAAGGCTTGGTCGTTGGAGGGGGGGCTGCGCTACGACTGGTATTTGCCGCAGCACCTGGCACTGGGGAGCCACTATTTTTATGGCAGCGGCGGATCGGATGACAGCCAGTCAAAGACCTTCGTGCAGACCGGCCTGCAGAGCAATTACCAGATGTTCTGGGGCAACCGGCAGACTCTGTTCCAGTTTATTGATGTCCTGCATGCCGATCCAGGCAACCTGTCGCTGTGGAGCCTGTTTGCGGTCTGGGATCCGCTGCCGGATGTCGAGACCGGCCTGATGTGGTCGCAACTGTACCGCAACGATCGAGACGTAGCGGTTTATGCCAACGGTGCGGCGCTGGATACGATCCAGGGGGGCAGCCGGTCGGTAGGCCAGGGCATGGATCTGGTCGGGGCCTGGTATTTTCACTCGCTGCTGGCGCATCCGGTCGATGGACGTTTGCGTCTGCGGGGATCGTTGTTCGAGACCGGGACGGCCTTTGTCCAGTCGCATGAGCGCGAGCACAAATTGACGCTGGATGTCCTGTTCAATTTCTAACGAGGAGATAAACCATGTGGCAATGGATGGCGTGGCGACAACACGATCCCCGCGGGTCAGCTCCTCGCGGTTACGGCTGGCTGTGCTGGATCGCGGGACTGTGCTGGTGGCCGGTGATGGTGCCAGCGGCTGAGGCGCCGGCGACGGGCGAGGTGCAGCAGTACCAGCGCGCGCTGGTGTCCGCAGCGGCTGACGTCCAGCTCAAGTTACCGGATCTCTCCGGCTATACCGAACCGGCAATCCGCCAGCAATTGGGTCGTTGGCATGGTCGGCCGGCCGAACTGGTGCAGGAGCGGCTGGTTGGCAAGGTGGAGATCCGCAAATTCTTTAGTGCCGGACGCCTGGTGACCTGGTCGCGTCGGCAAAACCAGTTTCCACGAATCGTGATGATTCGGCATGGGTTGGCGACGCTGGCACAGTTGTCCCGTAGCATGCCCGACGTGGTGGTTGATCAGGGCCAAGGCCGTTACATCGCGCGTCTACCATTGGCGGTGGCGGCGGATGGCGGCTTGCTGATTGATAAAGGGCAGACCTTATTACTGTCGGAAGAGCGCGGCGCCTTTATCGTTAACGCAGGGCAATTTTATCTGCTGCATGGGCAACTGCTTGGCTGGCGGGAAGACACCGGCAAGCCGGCAACCTTCGTCGACAAGCACGACTTCCGTCCGTTCTATACCGCATGGAGCAATTCGGATACCTATATCTACGGTTCGACGGTGGCCCATTTGGGGTCGTCAAGTTCGAAAGCGTACGGCTTGACCTTGTCCAGCTATACCGAGGCGGATGAGGCCTTCGCGCCGATGAAGATCGATCGGCACAAACCGCCGCGCGGCTGGATTCTCGGTAACCGCTTCGAGGATATGTTCTATGGCTTCTACTGTTATGAGGCTGCCGATATCGCAGTGATCGGTAACGAATACGCTAAAAATATCTACTACGGCATCGATCCGCACGACCGCTCCCACCGGCTGATTATTGCCAATAACCATGTCTGGGGCAGCAAGGTCCGTCACGGCATTATCGTGTCGCGCGATGTCAGTGATAGCTTCATTTTCCGCAATATCAGCCATGACAATGCCAACTCCGGCATCATGCTTGACCGGCAGAGTAACCGGAACGTGGTGGCGCAGAATGTCAGCTACCACAATGGCGGCGACGGGATTGTCTTGTATGAAAGTGACGATACGCTGATCTTCGCAAACCAGGTCTACCGTAACGCCCACCACGGTATCCGCTTCCGCAATAGTCGTCATGTGCGGATGGTCGACAATCTGGTGGTATCGAACGCCCGGTTCGGTATCTACGGCCAGCTGCGTGATCTGGACCATTCCGGCCGCGACCTGAAACTGGATCCCTATCTGCGACGGACCTCGGGGTTAGTGGCCGGAGGCCTACTGAGCGGCAACCGGAGCGGTACCATCTTTGTCGACAAACCCGACTACCTGAAAATTCAGGGGGTGTCGATGAATCCGCAGTATGACTCGCGGGGTCGCATCAAGGACGGCCTCGAGGGGACCCTAGCCAGCTATCGGGCCGAAATCATGGCCGCAGTTGCCAACCCGCAGCAGCAGTGGGTACTGGCGCAACCCGGTGCGCTACCGTCTGGAGGGCAGTGACATGGTGTTCTCTTCCACCTTCTTCCTGCTGGTCTTCCTGCCACTGTTTCTGGCGGTCTACTACCTGACGCCGATGCGTTGGCGGTCGGTGGTGATCTTGCTCGGTAGCTATGCGTTCTACGCTTGGTGGCGAGTGGATTTCCTGTCGCTGTTTATTGCGGCCACGCTGTGGAACTACGGCGTCGGGCTGCGTATCCAGGCGCATCTCGGTACCCCGCTGGCCAAGCGCTGGCTGGCGGCCGGGGTCACGCTGGATCTGCTGGCGCTTGGCTACTTTAAATATGCGGATTTCGGCCTGTCCAGCCTGAACAGCCTGCTGGTGGCGGCGGGGGCACAGCCGCTGCCGCTACTGCACCTGATCCTGCCGATCGGCATTTCGTTCTATATCTTTGAGTCGATCAGTTATCTGGCCGATGTCTACCGCAAGGAGATCCCTGCTACCCGCCGGCTGGACGATTTTGCTGCCTTTCTGGCGCTCTATCCGCATCTGATTGCCGGCCCGGTGATCCGCTTTCGTGACCTGGCCGCACAGTTTGCCGAACGTGAGCACTCGCCGCGGCTGTTTGCGCTCGGGGTTGCCCGCTTTATGCAGGGCTTTATCAAGAAGGTGGTGATCGCCGATACCGTGGCCACCATTGCCGACGCCTCGTTTGGGCTGGCGCATCCTGGCTTTGGCGATGCCTGGCTCGGCGCGTTGGCCTACACGGTGCAGCTCTATTTCGATTTTTCCGGGTACAGCGACATGGCGATTGGTCTGGGGATGATGATCGGTTTTCGCCTCAACGAGAACTTTAACCACCCCTATATCAGCCAGAGCATCACCGAGTTCTGGCGGCGCTGGCATATCAGCCTGTCGACCTGGCTGCGCGACTATCTCTATATCCCGCTTGGCGGCAGCCGTGGCGGCACCTGGAAGACCTATCGCAACCTGTTGCTGACCATGCTGCTCGGCGGGCTGTGGCATGGCGCCAACTGGACGTTTGTATTGTGGGGCGGCTGGCATGGTGGCTGGCTGGCGATCGAGCGCGCGCTCGGCTGGGGCAAGTCCAACCGCTTCCAACCGCTGCACTGGCTGTTCACCCTGCTGCTGGTAGTGCTCGGCTGGGTCATGTTCCGTGCGCATAGCGTCGGGGAGGCCTGGGGGATGTACCAGGCGATGTTCTCCTGGCCGGTGTGGTCGCTGCAGAGCGAGTTTGCGCTCGGTGTCACCCGCTTGGCACTGCTGATGCTGGCCCTCGGACTGCTGCTGATTGGCTGGGGCTTTATTCCACAGCGCACCGTGCTGCTGCGCCGTCAGGCGATGTGGCGCTCGGCATTGAGCTGGCAACTGGCGGTACAACTGCCGCTGTTTGTGATTGCCCTGCTCAAGCTGGTGGCCTCCAGTTACTCACCGTTTCTCTATTTCCAGTTCTGAGGGGGGACGCCATGAAAGGATCTCATCGTCATACGATTCGCACCATCAACGGTGGTTTATGGCTGTTACTGCTGCTGCCCTTGGCGCTGCTCTCCTGGCGGCAACTGACGTTGCCCGCCGGGGAGGCTTGGCGCCCGTGGGTGGATGGCCGCAATGCCCGCCAGATCGAGAATGTCTATGACCAGCAGTTTGTGCTGCGTGACTGGTCCACCAATGCCTGGGCGGCGATGGATTTCAAGCTGTTCAATGAGGGGCGCCCTGGTGTGGTCGTCGGCCGTCAGGGGTGGCTGTTCACCCGTGAGGAGATGACCTGGTCAGCGGACTCGTCGCGTTTTCTGTCGGCCAATCTGGACGAGATGGCGGCGGTAGCGCGTCAGTTGCAGCAAGCCAACATCCAGTTGGTGCCGGTGCTCATTCCTGCCAAGAGTGATATTTACGCCGATCAGGTGATCGGGGCTAACCCACAGCAGCAGGCCGAGTTGTATGACCTGGCATTGCATGGGCTGCAACAGCGCGGCATTCAGGTGACCGATCTGCGGCCAGCCCTGCGCCAGGCGCGTCAACAACAGCCGGTGTTCCTGCATACCGACACCCACTGGACGCCATTTGGCGCCGCGCAGGTGGCACAAGCCATAGCGGCCAGCCTCGGCGAGCAGGACAGCGCACACCGTTTCAAGACCACAGCCGGCCAGCCACAGGTCTATCGCGGCGATCTGCTCAACTACATTCCGGTATCACCCCATTTTGACAGCTGGGGGCCGGCGGCGGATCAGTTAGTGGTACCGGTGACCGAGGATTCAGCGGCGACCGATCTGCTGGCCACCCCGGCACCGGTCACGCGGGCGTTGGTTGGTACCAGCTATAGCGCCAACGAGCGCTGGAACTTTGCCGGCGCGCTGCGTCAGGCCACCGGTCAGGATCTCAACAATTATGCCGTCGAGGGCAAGGGGCCGTTCGTGCCGATGCGCGATTGGCTGTCGAGCACCGATCTGGCCAAGTCCGGACTACGCAGCGTGATCTGGGATATTCCGGTGCGTTATCTCGTTCAATCCTTTCCACGCTCGACACATAAGTGATGTGCGGCGGACAACACAGTGAAGATCTGGAGGTTGCAATGAAACAATGGATGCGAGTGCTGATGTGGTTGGGTGCGGTCTCGATCAGTAGCCCTGCCCTGGCGGGAGATGCGGCGTTATATGGCGCGGTAGCGCCCGCCGATTCGGGTTTTTTCCGTGTGATTAATACGACCGCGGGGGCCGTGACGGTCACCTTTCAAGGGAAGTCTTTTGCGCTAAACAGTGCGGAGTGTAGTGAGTACGCCTATGTCGCGCCGGGTAATTATACCCTCAACATCAACGACAAACCGGTGGCTCTGCAGGTCAAAACCGGTGGCCAACAGACGGTGGTCTGGGGAGATAGTGGTAGCAAACTGCTTGATGATCAGCCGTTTGATAACAAATCCAAGTCCCGCGTCGCGCTCTATAACCTGACGTCGGCACCGGTCTCCCTGTTAACGAGCAAAGGGCAGGCGGTGGTTGGTCCGGTGGCGGCCGGCCAGTTTTCTGCCCGCGAGGTGAACGCTATCCAGGTGAGCTTTGTCGTGCATGATAGTCAGAAAGCTATCTACACCACCCCACAAATCAATTTGAAGCGCGGTCGCTCGACAGAGCTGTTTGTCAGCACGATTGCCGGTACACCCCAGGTAACCAGGGTGGAGACTGTACGATGACCAGATTAGCTGCCCTGATCCCGTTCTTTTTGCCCGTGCTTTTCGGCCAGACAGCTTCGGCCGCCGATACGTCGGCAGCCTTGGCGCCCGCCTATAGCGCGCAACCTTGTTGCGAGCTCTGCCCTGCGGCTGCGGACGAGGCCAATTATCGTGATGGCGATCTGCCTTCGCTGTGGCCGTTGGTGACCGGTAGAGATGGGTGGGTATTCCGGTCAAAAACGGATATGACCACTGAGTTTGGCCCCGAGGACAAGTCGCTGAGGATGCTCTCCCTGTTTGCCAAGGCGTTAAAGGCCAGGGGGACTACCCTGATGATGATCTATTTGCCCAGTCGTGGCGTGATGAGCCAACAGTATGTGCAGGGGCCGTTCGACTACGAGCAGGCGGTCGAGGGGTATCGTGCCGCGCTGGCGCGCTTCCGCCAGCAGGGGGTCGATGCGGCACCGCTCGATACCTTAGTCGGCCATACCGATGGCGATTTTTTCCTGAAACGGGATATGCACTGGAACCAGGTCGGTGCGCGAGCGACGGCAAAAGTGGTGGCCGATTATGCCCTGCAGCATTATCCGTTTGTCCGCCAGTTGCCCAAGGTCGAGTACACAACCCAGGTGGCGGAGTATATCCCTGTCGATGGCATATGGCACCGGGCGATTAGCCAACTGTGCCACCAGGGCTATCCGGCGCAATACAGCTATACGACCGTGACCCACCCGAAAGATGATCTGTTCGGCCAGGATGACACGCAGCCCGGTATCGTACTGGTGGGAACCAGTTTTAGCGCGAGCGTCAGCCAGCGCGCCAATTTCGAGGGTTATTTGAAACAATCCCTAAGCCGTGACGTGCTAAATGTCGCCATGTCTGGTGGCGAGGAGAGTGGCGCCTGGCTTGAGTACTTACCTACAGAACTATTTCAGAAGTCGCCGCCGAAGCTGGTGCTGTGGGAGTTACCCTCTCACTACACGATGAAAGACAAGTCTCTGTTTCGGCAGCTGATTCCGCTGGTGAACAACGGGTGTGAAAACAAGCCGCTGTTGTTGAGCAAGAAGGTCAGCTTGGCGCCGGGCGCGCCAAGTAATGAATTGGTCTTCAACCAGTCACTGCTCTCTTATCCGTCGCGCGATCTGGTGATGGACATGAAGCTCAGTGACCCCGATGTCCACCAGATGGATGTGGGTATCTGGTACGCCAATGGCGAGCAGGAAACCTTGAACGTTAAACAGAATAAGCGCGCCAATACCGGCGGCCGTTTTGTCTTCAATTTGTCCCAGGACGAGTACCTCGGTAACCAGCATTTCATCTCGCTCGATCTACAAAAAATTATCTCGACCAAACCGTCGGTCGAGCTGTCGCTGGATGTCTGCGAGGCCGGTGCACCGTCGCGTCCCGCTGTCGCCACCACTCATCTCACCACCACAAGGTCTTCATCATGAAAAGGTCATTTATCCTGATCCTGCTGCTTGTTGTCGGCGGGACGAATGTCCTGGCGGCCCCGTTGGTGGCGCCGTCCGGTTTTACCCGTACCGGCCTGACCTTGAAATCGGGTACCGGCAAGGATAGCTGTCCCCCGGTGCAGCCCTATACCGCCGACTTGAATTTCCCGAGTAAATACGAGGGCGATGATGTGGCCAAGGATACGGTCAACGATGTAGCACAAAAGGTCTACCAGGATCGATCGACGCCAATGCGCGATCTGCAGAAGTTGTCGTCGACGTTCAGCGATCGGTTATTTCGTGGCAAGGGTTACGCCGGCGATCTGCAATGTCTGGTGAACCACTGGACCGCTTGGGCCAATGCCAATGCTTTGCTGGGACAGCCGAGCAACCATATCGGTAACGCGGTGCGTAAATGGACGCTGGCGGCAGTGTCTACCAGTTATCTGAAGTTGCGCGACAACCTGCAACCCGGTATCGCGCCGGCCGACCGCCAACGTATCGAGGGCTGGTTAGGCGGCTTGGCCGAACAGGTGCGCAAGGACTATCAGGGCCGCGGACCGGACAAGGCTAATAACCATGACTACTGGGCGGCATGGAGCGTGATGGTGAGCGCGGTGGTGTTGCAACGTCAGGACCTGTTTGACTGGAGCTATGGCGTGCTGGTGCAGGCGATGGGGCAGGTCACTCCTGAAGGCTATTTGCCCAACGAGTTGCGTCGCCAGACCCGTGCGCTGGCTTATCACAGTTTTGCCCTGCTGCCGCTCAGCACCCTGGCGGCGTTTGCCGAGGCGAATCACCGTCCAGCGCTGGCCCTGAACCAGGGGGCATTTGCCAAGCTGGTGGCGGTGGTGGTCGCCAATGTGGATGACGATGCCGCCATGGTGGCCAAGGTTGGCCATCCGCAGATCAAGCAGAGTCTGAAAGAGAGCGGTCGTTTGGCTTGGTTGGCACCCTATGAATCACTGACCCACGATCCGGCGTTACTACCGTTGATCAAGCAAACCATGCCGTTAAAAAGTTCGATGTTGGGTGGCGACCAGACATGGCTCTACTTGCGCGATCAGACGGAGCTGTATCCCTCGAAGTAGACGGTCGAACCCACGGCGCACGGTGGAGAACCACGGTGCGCTGATGCAACCACTGTAGCTGTAGCAAACCCTTACAAAGGAGTGTCCCATGATTCCGGTAATTCTCTCGGGGGGTAGCGGCTCCCGTCTTTGGCCGCTGTCGCGCAAGCAATATCCGAAGCAGTTCCTCAATCTGCTCGGCGACCACACCCTGCTGCAACAGACGGTGATGCGTCTGCCGGAAAAGGGATTTGGTCGGCCGTTCCTGGTCTGCAACCATCTGCACCGTTTTATCGTGCGTGAGCAGTTGCAGGCGATCCAGCGAGACCCGTACACAGTGCTGCTCGAGCCGTTCGGCCGCAATACCGCGCCGGCGGTGACCTTGGCGGCGATGATGATTGCCGAGGAGGCACCAGCCGATGATCTGATGCTGGTGCTGCCGGCCGACCATGTGATCCGTGATGTGCCGGCATTTCATGCCGCGCTGGAGCGTGGTCGGGTGCAGGCCGAGCAGGGCAAGCTGGTGCTGTTCGGCATTGTGCCGACCGCGCCGGAAACCGGCTATGGCTATGTAAAAAGCACCACGGTCAACGGTGTGCAACCGGTGCCGGTCGAGCGCTTTGTCGAGAAGCCGAACCTGGAGACGGCGGTACAGTTTCTGGCCAGTGGTGACTACTTCTGGAACAGCGGCATGTTCCTGTTCAGTGCCAGCCGCTTCCTCGAGGAGGTGCGTGCCCTGCAACCGGATATCTATGACACCTGCTACCTGACCTTGCAGCGCAAGTACCGCGATCTCGACTTCTGGCGCTTGGATGCTGACAGCTTCGCCTTCTGCCCGGATGACTCGATTGACTACGCGATCATGGAGAAAACCCGCGATGCGGTGGTGGTGCCGTTGCAGGCCGGCTGGAGTGATGTCGGTAGCTGGTCGGCGCTGTGGGAAGAGCAGGAGCGCGACGAGCACAACAACTTCCTCAAGGGCAACGTCAATGTCCGTGGCACGGAGAATTGCTATGTGCATACCACCCACCGCATGGTCAGCCTGATTGGCATGCAGGACACCGTGGTGATCGAGACCAAGGATGCGGTGCTGGTGGCGGCGCGCGATCAGGTGCAGGACGTGAAGAACGTGGTCAAGTACCTGGAGCAGCATGACCGCCAGGAGGCGCAGCACCATCGCGAAGTGTTCCGGCCGTGGGGCAGTTATGACGCCATCGATCAGGGGGTGCGCTTCGGGGTCAAGCACATCACGGTGCAACCCGGACAGAGTCTGTCGCTGCATCGACACCTGCACCGTGCCGAGCACTGGGTGGTGGTGCGCGGGGTGGGCGAGGTGACCATCGGTGATGACACCTACCTGATGACCGAGAACCAGTCGACCTATATCCCGCAGGGTGAGTACCACCGCTTGGCCAACCCCGGCAAGGTGCCGTTGGAGATCATCGAGGTGCAGACCGGCACCTTCCTCGGTGATGAGGATATTGACCGCGTGGCCGACGTTTATGGTCGCGTCAATCCGCACGATAGCCCGGTGAGCAGCCAGGCGTTGATGGCCAGTGGTGTGCGGGTGATGAACAACCGTTGATCCCGGCAAGGCCGCCGGGAGGACCCGGCCCTCGGGATGAGGGCCGTCATAACAAGGAGAAAGGCATGAGCACGATGAGCTGTTTCAAGGCATACGATATTCGCGGCCGGTTGGGCGACGAGTTGAACGAGGAGATTGCCTGGCGGATCGGCCGCGCCACCGCCAGCTATCTGCAGGCCAAGAAGATGGTGATTGGCGGCGATGTGCGGCTGTCGACCCCCAGCCTCAAGCAGGCGCTGGCGCGTGGGCTGACCGAAGCCGGTTGTGATGTGATCGATCTCGGCCTGACCGGGACCGAGGAGATCTATTTTGCCACCTGGCATCTGGGGGTGGATGGCGGGATTGAGGTCACTGCCTCGCATAATCCGGCGGACTATAACGGCATGAAACTGGTACGCGAGGGCAGTCGGCCGATCAGTGGCGATACTGGCTTGCATGCAATCCGTGATATGGCCGCGCAGGGAACCTTCGCCCCGGCCGCCGCCCATCCGGGCAAGCTGATACGCCAGAGCGTGCTGGATGACTATGTCGAGCACCTGCTGGGTTATATCGACCTGGCCAGCCTGCGCCCGCTCAAGCTGGTGTGCAATGTCGGCAACGGCGCCGCCGGCCATGTGCTGGAGGCGATTGAGCGCCGCTTCCGCCAACGGGGCATTCCGGTGACCCTGATCCCGCTGCATGCCGAGCCGGACGGCCACTTCCCGCATGGTATTCCCAATCCGCTGTTGCCAGAGTGCCGTGAGGACACCGCGCGTGCGGTACGCGCCTGCCGGGCCGATATGGGGATTGCCTGGGATGGGGATTTCGACCGCTGCTTCCTGTTTGACGAACGCGGTGATTTTATCGAGGGTTACTACATTGTCGGCCTGCTGGCCGAGTCGTTCCTGCTGCGCAATCCGGGCAGCCGCATCATCCATGACCCGCGTCTGCAGTGGAATACCCAGCAGATCGTGCAGGCCAATGGCGGGGTGCCGGTGATGTCGAAGACCGGCCATGCCTTTATCAAGGAGCGCATGCGCGCCGAAGATGCCATCTATGGCGGCGAGATGAGTGCGCACCACTACTTCCGCGATTTTGCCTATTGCGACAGCGGCATGATCCCCTGGCTGCTGGTGGCGGCGCTGATGTCGCACCGCCAGTTGCCGCTGTCGGCCTTGGTGGCAGAACGTATCGCCGCCTATCCGTCGTCGGGCGAGATCAATAGCCATCTGGCCGCGCCGCAGGATGCCATCCGCCGCGTGTATGACCACTATGTCGCCCAAGCGGTGGAGGAGGATCACACCGACGGTATCAGCCTGGCGTTTGACGGCTGGCGGTTTAACTTGCGCAGCTCCAATACCGAGCCGGTGGTGCGATTGAATGTCGAATCGCGCGCTGACCCGGCGTTGATGGCGGCACGCACAGAAGAGATTCTGACGTTATTACGACAGGAGGCCTGAGATGGCAGTCATCAGTCAGAGCCGTGTCACTGGCGATGTCGAGGGGGGCGCACCGGCCGGATTATCCGTCAAACCGGGCGTCGTGTTACGTCCCCAGTTGCTCGAGCCGGAGATCGAGGAAGCCGCTTGGGGCAGCCGCGATGTGTTGCCCTGGTTGCTGGAGCTGCCCAATCCGCAGCAGCGGCCACAGGCCTGGGTGCACTATCGACCGGTAGGCGCGGGCTCGGCACCGGGCGGGCTGCGGGTGGTGGCGGTGGATACCCCTTATCCGTTGGGCGTGCGGCCAACGGCGGCCCAGGCGTTGGCCGGTTTTCAGGTCGAAGAGCAGGCGGGGCTGGCGGTCGATGCGGCACAGCGTCTGTTCCCGGATGCGGTCGGCGGGGCGGTGAGCATGGTGGCGCTGACCC
>JAYROM010000018.1:0-1500 GCA_041911695.1 Aeromonadaceae bacterium | reverse complement strand
TGATCTTGTGCTTGGACTTGCCCATCTGGCGCTCCCGGTGGTGAACCTAAGAGATCAGATCACCAAACTGCGGGATAGTTCCCTGATTTGAGCAACAACGCCGATCAATCACGATACGCGGAGACGAATCTCACCCCAACGCCGGCGTCCTTGGCGGCACCATACGCTTGCTGCCGGTCGCCTCGAAGGCGGCGGCGACGCGCAGCAGGTTGTTATCGTCGTAGGCGCGGCCGGCGAAGGTGAGGCCCACTGGCATGCCGATATCGGCCATCACCCCCATCGGCACGGTGACGGTCGGTACACCGAGATGGCGGATCGCCAGGTTGCCGTTGGCGACCCAGATACCATTGCTCCAGGCGATATCGGCAGAGGCCGGATTGACATCGGCATCAGCCGGGCCGACGTCGGCGACGGTAGGGAACAGCACGGCGTCGAGCTTCAGCTCGTCCATCCAATCCTCCAGATCCTGCTTGCGGGTCTGCTCCAGTCCGCGCAGGCCATCCGGTACGCTGGCAATCTCGTCATAGCGCTTGAGGCCGCGCTGGGCCATCTTGACATACTCGTCCATGCCGGCGGCCAGATCGCCCTCGCGATTGGGCAGGGTGCCCGGGTCGTGCGGGAAGATCTGCGGGCCATCGACATCGGCCAGCTTATTGAGCTTGGGGTCACCGTTGGCGCGCAGGAAGTCATCGAACGCCCAGCCGGAGAGTTCCCACAGTTCGTCGTGCAAGAACTCCGGGCTGACGATGCCGCGGTTAAATACGGTCGGCGCGCCGGGGCGGTCGCCTTCGCAGTTGGAGACCAGCGGGAAGTCCACCTCAATCACCTCGGCGCCGGCGGCTTCGAGTGCCTGACGGGCCAGCTCCCACAGCGCAATCACCGACGGACGGGTGTGGATGCGCTGACCGGTCGGGCCGCCAATCCCCGGCTGTTCACTGGTACCGGCCAGTTCATCCTTGTTGATGAACATGCGCGGTACGCCCAAGCGCTTGCCCTGCAGGCTATCGGCCTTGGCAGCCAGATCCAGATAACTGGCCGGACGCACCTCGGACGCCTTGGGCAACTTGACCCACGGCTGCAGACGCCACAGATCGCCGCGCGGGTCGGCATCGTCGGCCACCACCACATCCAGCACGGCCAGCAAGTCAGCCATGGTGCGGGCATAGGGCACCACCACATCCATGGTCGGGGTCAGCGGCCAGTTGCCACGCACCGAGATCACGCCACGCGATGGCGTGTAGGCGCACAGCCCGTTGTTGGATGCCGGACCACGGCCGCTCGACCAGGTCTCTTCGGCCAACCCGAATGCGGCGAAGCTGGCAGCAGTAGCGGTACCGGCACCGTTGGAAGAGCCGGAGGCAAACGGTGCGGTCAGGTAGTCGGCGTTATACGGGCTTTCCGCCCGGCCATAGACGCCGCGCTGCATGCCACCATTGGCCATCGGTGGCATATTGGTTTTGCCCAGACAGATAGCACCGGCCGCGCGCAGCCGCTCGATGG
>JAYROM010000017.1:0-18363 GCA_041911695.1 Aeromonadaceae bacterium | reverse complement strand
CGTGGCCCAGTTTGTGCTTCATGCATGGTGGACTGCATCCCTTCCCCGATATGGAGCCGCAACATGACCGATAGCAAGGAGTTGGCCCGACTACGTCGTAAAGCCTGTGAAGTCGCCGCCCAGATTCACGATATTGTCGAAGAGCGCCTGTGGCAGGACCATGCCGAATTACCCGACCTATGCCAGCAGTTACTGACCGCTATCGCGGCAGTCCAGCAACAGGAGCAGCGAGCGGATCACGCGACAGGACCCTAGCGCAAGCCATTACCCAGGCAATAACTTAGCGCAGATAAGAGCGCAGCACCTTAAGCAGCCCTTCGGTGGCGGAGGCGTCCTCCTCTCCATCTCTCGGCTGCAGATGCACGCGAATGTGGCCTTCAATCACCTTGTTCATCAAGCCATTCACAGCGCCACGTATGGCCGCGATCTGCTGCAGTACCGGGTAACAGCCCTGCTCTTCCTGCAGGGCTCGCTCCAGGCCATCTAGCTGGCCACGCAAACGGCGTACCCGGTTGAGCAGTGCTTGCTTGTCTTTCAGGGTATGACTCATGCAAAGGTCCTCGATTATCGACAGACATTATCCTGTGCGAGTGCTTGCCCGAATATACTGGGGGGGAGTATGCTGGCGCAAGTTATCCAAGGATGAGAATTGTTTATGTTTAGCCAACACCCCCAACCCCTGATTTGTGGCCAGGCGCGCGCCTTTCAGCGCCCCGTCAACGGTGGAGAACGCCGCATCGCGATGGTGGTTGCTATCACGGTCTGCATGATGGTGATTGAAATCCTCGCCGGTTGGCGCTTCCATTCAATGGCGCTGCTGGCTGATGGCTGGCACATGGGCACCCATGCGCTGGCGCTGGGTGTCTCGTTACTCGCCTATTTTCTGGCGCGCCGGTTTAGCGGAGATCAGCGCTTTACCTTCGGCACCTGGAAGATCGAAATTCTGGGGGCTTATACCAGTGCGCTGATCCTCGGCATCGTCGCCCTGTCGATGATTTGGGAGTCCTGGCAACGCCTGTGGCACCCTGGCGTGATCAACTACCAAGAGTCAATGCTGGTCGCCGTCGTCGGCTTGATCGTTAACTTGTTCAGTGCCTGGCTGCTCGGCGAACACGACCATCATCATGGCCACAGTCACGGGCACTCTCATGGTCACGATCATGACCATGGCCACGACCACGACCACGACCACGACCACGACCACGACCACGACCACGACCACGACGCTCAGCATGGTCCCGTGGCGCAGACCGCGATGGCAAGCAGTCATCATCATGACTTGAACAAACGGGCCGCCTACATCCATGTACTGGCCGATGCGGCGACGTCGGTACTGGCAATTCTGGCGCTGACGGGTGGCATGCTGTGGGGCGCCGCCTGGCTGGATCCGGTGATGGGGCTGGTTGGCGCTGGGGTGATTCTAGTCTGGGCCCGCGGCCTGTTGCGCGAAACCTCCTCGATTCTGGTGGATGCTCAGGCCTCTGGCAATCCGAGCGCTCGGGTGCGCGCCCTGCTCGCCGAGCACGAGATCGCCGTGCAAGATCTGCATGTCTGGCAGGTCGGTGAACAACGTTATGCGGTGATTGTCAGCATTGGCCAAGCCGCTGATACCGCTCATCTGCGAGCCCATCTCGGTGCCTTACCGGGGGTCGCCCATTTGACGCTGGAGTGCGCTGAGGCGTAAGCGAGAAGCGAGACACGAGAAGCGAGAGGCGAGAGAGATGATCGGGGCGCGGCCGGATGCGGGCTGCGCCCCGATGGGGTTAACCCGCCAGCAGGGCCGCCACACGCGGTACCTGCAACAGGCTGGCAAACTGATCAATGATATGCCCTGCACTGACCGAGAAACGCCATTGCTGCGAATTGAACCAGCAGGTGTCCATGCCCACGCCGGCCGCACCGGCGACATCAGTCTGTGGGTTATCCCCCACCATCAACACATCGGCCGGCGCCACCTGATCCATCTGCGTCAGCGCGCACTGGAAAATACGCGGATCCGGTTTGGGCACACCCAACTCCTCGGAGATCACCATCCACTCGAAACAGTCCGCCAAACCGCTATGTTCCAGACGCGCACGCTGCACATCCGCAAAGCCATTGGTGATAATGCCCATCCGTACCTTACCCTGTAATTGACGCAGGGTATCCACCACCCCCTCCAGCGGTCGGCTGCAGTGCAGAATCTGCTGCATAAACTGCGCATTCAAGGTCAGCGGATCCACGCCGGCCAACGGCGCCAGATCCCGAAAACGGGCCGCTTTCAGCGTCGCGGCATCAATATCGCCCGCATTATATTGCTGCCACAGCGCCTGATTCAGGGTCTGGTAGTCGGCCAGGCGTTCCGGGGTCAAGGTGACCGAATAATGGGCCAACGCCAGTTCCAGCGCACGGGGGGCTGGAAAGTCAAACAGGGTGTCATCCAGATCAAACAGGATCCATTGATAGGCCACGTCACTACTCCTTGGGTCAGTGGCCACAGACCACCGTGACCACTGGCGCACCTTACCACAGCAAACGGTCAGCGCAACCTCACCGACGGGAACCCTGAAAACGAAAAAACCCGGCCTGAGCCGGGTTTTCAAAACAGTCAGCGGAATTTACTTCACCGCGTCCTTCAGAGCCTTGCCCGCCACGAATGCCGGAACGTTGGACGGCTCGATGGTGATATCTTCACCCGTACGCGGGTTGCGGCCAACGCGGCCAGCACGATGATTCACCTTGAAAGTACCAAAACCGACCAGCTGTACCTGATCACCCTGCTTCAGCGTCTCAGTGATGCTGTTCAGGATCTCTTCCAGTGCAACCTTGGCCTGGGCTTTGCTCATATCAGCCTTGGCTGCAATCGCATCGACAAGCTCAGTTTTGTTCATAAACACAATCCTTTTTGTGCGGCGCTAATTGAAATCAGGGACCAATCTAGACAAAAACCTCAGCGCTGGCAAAGGCTTTATCCCGCGTCATCCGGTGATTGCACAGCTTTTCGGCAAGAACTGCCAACGCCTTCACACTTATCCTCGCTACCCGCGCCACGTCTGGTATACAGCCCACCGAGAGCAGCGGGAAAACGCTGCCACTAACCCGCTTCAACAGGGGGAAAATGGCAACCGATGTCCGCTTAGTCGCCGAGGCTGATGCCCAAATTGGAAACGCCACCCTGGGCTGCAAAATCGCGCAAGACAAGAATCTCCTGGGCATCGCGAGGACGTGCCACGCGATTGAGCAGTTCCACCTGGAAGCTCATCTCCTCGTCCATCAGCGGGGCCTCGTACAACGCCTCATCCTCGAGCTCCTCACCGGCCTGCAGTTCGAGGAAGCCGGCCACTGAGCCGATCGAGGCATGGCTGGCATCGCTCGACTCATCACCGGTACGACAAATCACCGAGTTGTAAGCACAGCCGAGCGCAACACAGGCATCCAGTGCCGGATACGCGCCATAGCACTCCTCCTTAACCGGGTCCGGAATATGCGCCTCAAAGGCTTCAAGTTCGCCGCTCAGGTCGAGACGTGAACTGCGCTCAGTCAGGTAACGCCACAGAATATCCAGCGCGTGTCGAAACGCCTGCGCATCACCGCGCCCAGTGCTTTCAACATATAACTGATAATTGGGATACATCCGCTCGGCCAGCGCCAAGGCAAACACCGTCTGCTGCCACGGCTCCAGATCGTCCAACCGCTTGTAAAACTTATCCCCGAACACGCCGGCTCTCCTCTATGGCTAAGGCGGTCATTGTATGCGCCAGCGCGCCGTAATGCACCCTTTCCCCGGTCACCCGCTGCGCACTGATGGATCACAAGTTGCCACGCCATCCGGCGACCGCTCGCGCCCTGACCGGCTTTTGGTTAGCATCAATCCACATCAGGAGGATCCATGCACTCACATCAATTATTGCTGCTCAGCCGGGATCACGCCCGTTATCGTGAATTACTGACCGCCGCCGGCCTGCCCGGGCTGGCGATTGCCTGGTCTGATAAAGAGACCGGGCTTCCCCCGGAGGCAGCCACTGCAGAGATCGTCCTCGGCGAGCCGGCGTTGTTGGCCCGTTATCTGCCGCAACTACCGCAACTGGCCTGGGCACAATCCACCTTTGCCGGGGTCGATGCCTTGATGGCACCCGGCCTGCGCCAGGATTACCAGCTGACTAACGTACGTGGCGTCTTTGGCCCGCTGATGAGCGAGTATGTGTTCGCTCACCTGTTGAGCCTGACCCGTCATCTGCCGTTGTATCGCCAGCAGCAGCAACAACATCAGTGGCAATCTCACCCTTATCGGCCACTGGCCAGTCGACGCATGCTGATTCTGGGTACCGGCGATATCGGTCAGCACCTCGCCGCCACCGCCCGTCATTTCGGGATGCAGGTCATCGGCGTCAACCGCAGTGGCCGTGACGTCGCCGGTTTTGATGATATTTACCAACTCGAAGCCCTGCCCCGATTATTGCCGGAGGCCGATGTGGTGGTGAGTGTGCTGCCTGCAACCCGCGAAACCCATCATCTGCTCAGTGCCGATCTGCTCGCCTGCTGTCGCAGTGATGCCGTGCTGTTCAATGTCGGTCGCGGCGATGTGGTCGCCGCCGATGCGTTGTTCGATGCCCTGCAGCAGGGACGTCCCGCGGTGGCGGTGATGGACGTGTTCGAGGAGGAGCCGCTACCGCGCCAT
Organism: Aeromonadaceae bacterium; assembly: GCA_041911695.1. Taxonomy (GTDB): domain Bacteria; phylum Pseudomonadota; class Gammaproteobacteria; order Enterobacterales; family Aeromonadaceae; genus Pseudaeromonas. The sequence goes on along the minus strand of JAYROM010000017.1, from coordinate 13,706 downwards.
CATCCGCTGTGGACGCGCCCGAATGTCATCATTACTCCGCATAATGCCGCCTGGAGCCTGCCGGAACAGGTGGTGCAGATCTTTAGCCGCAACTACCTGCGCTGGCAGGCCGGGGAGTCCCTGCTCTATGGTATCGACTTTACGCGTGGCTATTGAGTCATGCGCTGGGGGGCTGATCGACTGATCGATCAGTGATCAATGCACTGTCTCGGCGAACCGGGACAGTGCAACCGACCACGATGCGTCCACAGAGGGCCGCTATTTTGCGGATTTCAGTATCCGGCATGTGATTTGCTTGAGTGAATGGTCAATATGCAGTGGCTTGGCGTCAGACCTGGGTTGGCAAGGAGGCAGCGCGCCATAAGTTGATCAGCGGCAGACCGAGCCCTTGATCAGACAACAATGGATCTGCGACTGGCTCGACACGGATGTGGAGGCAATTGAAAACAATTGCGACCAAAAAAGCGGCAAGTGCACCATTATGGCGGGCAAATGCCTTGGTGAGTACCCACTATCCGTGATACAACTCGGGTTTTGCAATAGAGCCTGACTGGTTTGCTATCGCCGTCCAGAGACGGAGTGATATAACACTCCGCTATCTGTGTTTATTTTTTCTTCTTAGCACCAACAACGGGAAACAGGATGAACCGATTTCTGGCTCCTTTGAGCAAAATCGCCGCATGGGAGCCCCCTATTCCGCGGCAACACCTGTACGCCATTCTGATGTTGGCCGGTTTTTCGATTGCGAGCGTGACCCTGTTGCCTTCCCCAGGCGAACTGCTGGTCAACAACCCTGTCAAAGTAGACAGTGACAATCTCTCCGACAACATCGCGCTGTCGCGTATTCCTGCTAATGCAGACACCGAATTCGTCTCGGTACCGGATAAAGACCTGCTCGGTGATGACACCGCCGCCACCGATGGGCTGGATGATAATGCTGCCTCGGATCCGGACCAGCAATGGACTGATTACATCGTCAAGGGCGACGATAACCTGTCCGTGATCTTCAATACCTTGAACCTGCCAGCCAAGACACTGCACAAGCTGCTGGATGTGGATATTCAGAACTCGTTGATCCGTTTGAAGATCAACCAGAAGCTGGCCTTCCGCGTCAGTGATGACAATGTGCTGCAGGAGTTGGTAATCCCGCTCGACAATAACCGCCAGGTGCATTTCGAGCGCAAGGATGACAACTATATCTCCCGCATTGAGGCCGCCTCAGCGACCAGTGATAACACCCAAGTTGCGGACAACGCCTCCGATGAGGACAAGGATCTGGAGCGGCCGACAGCGCAGCAGATGACCGCGCACAAGGATGTCACCGCCGCCAAACCGGATAGCAAAGCGGACAGCAAGACCGCCAGCCGTGATGCCCATAACAGCAAGATGGTCGCCGCCGACAGCAAGGCAACCGACAAGACTGCCAAGGTAGATAGCAAGGCTGACGCCAAGGCCAAGGCTGAGAAAGCCGAACCGCCGAAGCCGGTCGCCAAGCCGAGCCGCGTCTTGCATGGCAATATCAATGGTGCCTTTGTGGCCAGCGCGCGCAATGCCGGTCTGACCAACAACCAGATCCATCGCGTGGCCAGCATGTTCCGTGGCCGTATCGATTTCCGTCGTGATCTGCGCAAGGGCGATACCTTCCGCGTGCTGTTCGACAAACCGCATGATGATGATGCCAAGATTCTGGCTGTGGCGTTCAATATCAACGGGCGAGAAATCAGCGCATTCCGTGGTTTGGATGGCCAGTTCTATGATGCCAGCGCCAGCAGCTTCAATAGCAGCGGCCGCTTCATGCGCTTCCCGATCCCGAGTATCCGCAAGGTGAGCTCTGGCTTTAACCCGGGTCGTCTCAACCCGGTCACCGGCCGCGTACAGCCGCACAATGGAACGGACTTTGCGGTGCACGTAGGCACCCCGATCCTGGCCACCGGTGACGGTGTGGTCGCCAAGGCCACCAGCCATCCGGAAATGGGCCGCTACATCGTGCTCAGCCATGGCAGCAAATACACCACCGTGTATATGCACATGAGCAAGCTGATGGTGAAGCCGGGGCAAAAGATCAAGGTTGGCCAGATCATTGGTCTGTCCGGGAATACCGGCCGCACCACGGGTCCGCATCTGCACTATGAGTTCCGCATCAACAGCCGTCCGGTTGACGCTATGCGTGTCGATTTGCCGATGACCGAAGGCTTGGGTGATAGCCAGAAGCGCCAGTTCCTGGCCAAGGTGCGCGAATACCAACGTCTGATGAAGCAGCCGGGTTAAACACCCATCCGCGACATAACACAACGGGGCCTCATGGGCCCCGTTGTTATTGTCACTGTCGCGGTTGTCCTATGCGCCATTCCCAGCGCCCGGTTGCGATTAGCCGACCGTGGCCAGCAAGCCACGGACAGTCCATCAGTGAGCGTGATAGGGGCGAGACAGACGATGTACCGCCTCCACCAGCACGGCTGGCTGTGCGGGGTCTACATCCTGAGCAATACCGTGGCCAAGATTGAAGACATGCCCACTGCCCGAGCCAAAGCGGTCCAGAATTGTGGCGACCTCCTGCTCGATGGCCACTGGCGGCGCATAGAGCACTGCCGGGTCCATATTGCCCTGCAGGGCGACCCGATGGCCGACCCGACGCCGGGCCTCACCGATATCGATACTCCAGTCCAGCCCGATGGCATCACAGCCGGTATCAGCAATCGCCTCCAGCCACAGACCGCCATGCTTGGTAAACAGGGTCACCGGCACTCGGCGGCCATCCTGTTCGCGGATCAAGCCATCGACGATACGCGCCATATACTGCAACGAGAACGCCTCATAAGCTGGCGTCGACAGAATGCCCCCCCAAGTATCGAACACCATCACCGACTGGGCACCAGCACGGATCTGCGCATTCAGATAGAGGGTGACACTGTCGGCCAGCTTGGCCAGCAGGGCATGCAGGGTTTCCGGTTCGCGGTAGAGCATCTGCTTGATGATCTGGAAAGTGCGCGAACTGCCGCCCTCGACCATATAGGTCGCCAGCGTCCACGGGCTACCGGAAAAACCGATCAGCGGTACCTTGCCCGCCAGCGCGCCACGAATGGTACGTACTGCATCCATCACATAACGCAATTCACCTTCTGGATCCGGCACCGGCAAGGCCTGTACCTCACGCAGTGAACGCACCGGGCGCTCAAAACGCGGCCCCTCGCCCTGGGTAAAGTAGAGCCCCATCCCCATCGCATCGGGCACGGTCAGAATATCGGAGAACAGAATTGCGGCATCCAACGCGTAGCGGCGCAGCGGCTGCAAGGTGACTTCACAAGCCAGTTCCGGGTTGCGGCACAGCGCCATAAAGTCGCCCGCCTGCGCACGGATATCTCGATATTCCGGCAGATAACGGCCAGCCTGACGCATCATCCAGACCGGCGTTTCCGTTACGGGTTGACGCAACAGCGCGCGCAGATAACTGTCATTGTGCAGAGTTGCCATTCGATTCCTTCCATGCACGGAGTAAAGAGAGGATTGTAACACTTTCTCAACACGCTGACAGCGCAGCACGCCACACCTCACACCGACTACGCTTGTTAAGGTGCCGAAGTGAATCCAGCGCAAAGAACGCACGGGAAGCGCTTGACCGGTCTTGCAATTACTCCGTTAATGAACGTAACAAGCACGTTACATCGGGAGACATCATGCTCACTTGGCTGAACAAGACCCGCCAGCGCTATGGCGGTCGACATCAATCGGTAGATGCGCTACTGGATGCCCGCCACACGCTGCTGGTGCAGTTTGTCGGCTTGCTGGATGCCCGCAAGAGCCGCCGTAAATGTCTCCCCGCCTGCCAGCATATTCAGGACTTTTGCAGCGACCTGATGGACTATGTCACCGCTGGCCACTTTGAAATCTACCAACAGGTAGTCGATGCCATTGAAGCCGCCAGTGGTCGTCAGCAGTCAGTGGTGAATCGCATCCTGCCGCGCATCCAGTCCACCACCGAGTTTGTCCTCGATTTTAATGACAAATATGGTGGCGAGCAGATCGATGAAGAGCAGTGGCTTCAGCTCGATGAAGATCTGAACCAACTGGGTCCGATGCTTGAAGAGCGCTTCCGACTGGAAGACCGCCTGGTGCGTGCGCTGCAGATTATGGATGAGATCATGAGCGACTGACGACGGTTTCAGCCCCAGATCCCGCATCGCGGGGCTGACACCGTGACTGCCTCTGCCTACACTAAGCGCAGAGCCTCCAGGAGATTGATCATGATTGAGCGTCGTCGTTTTTTCCGCGTTGTGTTTTCTACCCCGGCGCAGCTATGCCAGGCAGAGCAGTGTTGGTCAACCCGGCTACTGGATCTCTCGTTGCAGGGGGCGCTGATTGAAACGCCGGATGATTGGCCTGCCGAGACCAGCGGCCACTTCCAACTGTCGTTTTGTCTGGCCGACTCGGATATCCGTATCACCATGGAGGTCGAGCCTAGCCATGTCGGCAAGAAAAATTTGGGCCTCTACTGCCACCACATTGATATCGATAGCGCCTCACACCTCAAGCGTCTAATTGAGCTGAATGTCGGCAACGCCGATATGCTACAACGCGAACTGGCCCATCTGATCGAGGATCATATCGAGCACGATCTGCACCAGTTGTAATGGACCGGGCGTCGGCTGCCGGCGCCCGGTCTCCCCTCGCGAGATTACAACAACTCCAGCGCCTCACTGAGCGTACTGACCCCGGTCACCTCCATGCCGGCAATCACCTGCTTGGGCAAATTGCCGCGCGGAACAATCGCCCGGCGGAAGCCATGCTTGACCGCCTCCTGCAAACGCTCCTGCCCGGACGGCACCGGGCGGATTTCACCCGACAGACCGACTTCACCGAAGGTAATCAGATCGCGCGGCAACGGTTGATCGCGAAAGCTCGAGACCATCGCCATGATCAGTGGCAAATCGGCACTGGTCTCCTCGACCTTGACCCCACCGACCACGTTGACGAACACATCCTGATCCGACATCTGCACCCCGCCATGGCGATGCATCACCGCCAGCAGCATGGCCAGACGATTGTGCTCGGCCCCTACCGCCAGCCGGCGCGGATTATTCAACTGCGAGTAGTCGACCAGCGCCTGTAACTCGACCAACAAGGGGCGCGTCCCCTCCCAGATCGCCATCACCACCGAACCCGGGCTGTCCGCCTCACCACGATTGAGGAAGATCGCCGACGGGTTACTCACCTCACGCATCCCCTGTGCGGTCATGGCAAACACCCCTAGCTCATTGACCGCGCCAAAACGGTTCTTCTGACAACGCAGGGTGCGATAGCGCGAATCGCCATCGCCCTCGAGCAGCAGCGAGCAGTCAACACAGTGCTCCAACACCTTGGGGCCCGCCAGGGTGCCATCCTTGGTGACGTGGCCGACCATAAACACCGCCACCTGCTGCTGCTTGGCAAAACGGGTCAACTGCGCGGCCGCCTCACGGACTTGTGACACCGAGCCGGGGGCCGACGAGACATCCGCGACATGCATCACTTGAATCGAGTCGATGACCAGGATCGCCGGCTTCTCCTGCTGCGCCAGATGGCAGATCTGCTCGACACTGGTCTCGGAGACAATCCGCAGCTTGTCGTTCGGCAAATTGAGACGGCTGGCGCGCATCGCCACCTGCTGTAACGACTCTTCACCGGTGACGTACAGCACCTTCATCTGCTCCGCCAGATGACACATGGTCTGCAGCAGCAAGGTACTTTTGCCTGCGCCCGGATGGCCGCCAATCAGGATCGCCGAACCCGGCACGATACCGCCACCCAGCACCCGGTCCAGTTCGCGAAAACCGGAGAGCATGCGTGGAATCGCCGCCAGCGAGACCTCGGACAGGGTCTGCACCTTGGCACTGACCTCACCGGCATAGCCACCCAAGCGGCTGCTCCCCCGTGCCGGCGCGGGTGCCATGCGCACCTCAGAGATGGTATTCCACTCATGACATTCGCTGCACTGGCCCTGCCAGCGCGGAAATTCGGCACCGCACTCGCTGCAGACAAATCCGATCTTGTTTTTGGCCATTCGACAAACCCATCAAGAAAAAATCAAAGTCACCGATATACTATCCATATTGGGCTTTGGCCGCATTGTTCACGGAGTTGACCTGTCACGGTATGGATAAGCCGCACCCCTTGCTCGAACAGCTCTTGCCACTGATGGGCGAGCCGGACTTTGAAGAAATCTTTGCCCGACTGACCTATGGTGAGCCGGCCAATGTCCGTTTTTTGCTGAAAATGGAGCTCAACCGTCGTACGGCGCCCTGCATTCGCAGTATCGACCTGCGAGCACGACGCAATGCCGTGCCCTATGCCTATAAAGGGATTCAGCACTTTATGACCCCTGAGGATATTCAGGTGTTTGAGCATGCCGTGCAGCAGCACCGCGGCCAGTACACCCTGGGGGTCTACGAAACCGTGCTCGCCCAGCAAAAACAGCGTCTGGAGCAGGAGGCCCGCCGTCAGGCCGATCCTGGGCATGACCGCAGTCGCTTCGAGGTCGATGCTATCCCGTTTGCCGGTTACCACCAGCGCCGTGAGGAGCGCCTGCAATTCAGCTCTCCGGCCATCTTGCGCCGCCCAGGGCAGCCACCGTTGCCGGTGCGCACCTCGGATCTCTCCTGTGGCGGTGTCCGGCTGGCCCTGCCGCATGCGGTGACCATCCAGGAGGGGGAGTCCTGCGAGGTACTGTTTACCGGCATGGCCAGTGAACAACCGGCCGAGATCATCAACCAGCCGGTCAGCTACCAGATCCTGGGGATGGAGCAACGCGACGATCATGTATGGCTCAAGCTGCTCCGCGATAGCCAGGACATGGTGCTCGACCAGTACTTCAACCAGTTTATCCGTGATAACCGTAGCCGCTACCGCGTCGGGGTCGAACACCTGCTCAGCGCCATCGAGGCCAAGGGCTATGAGCAGTATTACCTTCCGCGCATGACCGGGCTGCCACTGTTCTTCAGTCAGGACACCACTCCGCATCTGCTGTATGCGCTGAAGACCGAGAACAACCAATCAATCATCGAGTTCTGGCGCGACGAGCGTAACCACGACACCCTGACCGGTCTATTCACGCCCCTGCGCATGGAGCAGTTGCTGGCCCAACCCAGCGAGCGCAAATGCTGCTGGCTGTATGTGTTTACCCATACGGTACGTAGCCACATCTACTTCTTCTCCGCCACCCAGGAAGAGCTCGACAACAACGGCCTGCGCGCCCTCTATTTTGCGATTGGTGCCCGACGCCCGAGTTGGCGGGTGTATAAGTTCGAGCTTGAACCGGTCCGCGTTGACACGCAAACCCTGATGGGCCTGCTGCCTGATGAGGATCGTACCCCCTCAGAGCTGGAGAAATTGCGTGAGCAACTGACCCGCATCGGCTGGGTGGGGCAACTGATGGCAGTGGATGATGACAGCCAGCGCCGAGAGTATCTGGTACAAGGTGTCGAGCCCAGCCAGCCCAACCTGCTGCAGCCGTTTGCCCATCCTGTTGACGTCCCCGGCTATTCGCTCGAGTTACTGCACTATGTGCAACTGCGCAAGGAGCGGCGCTTTATTCATAAGACGGCGGTGGCGGTACGCACCGCCAGCGAGACCCTGATTGGCTGGACACGTGATATCTCCACCCAGGGGCTGCAGGTCGAGCTGGAGCGTCCGCTGGCCTGCGCCAAGGGCGATGTCCTGCTGCTCAACCTGCCAAAGATGCAGGAGCTGACCCGCGACATGCGCCTTAAGGATCTGGCCTACAAGGTGGTCAACCTTAACCAGACGCATACCATTCTGCATCTGTGTATCGACGGTAACCCAGCGCATCATACTGGCAGCAAGTTCTTCAAATTGTTGATCGACAGCAATCCCGACAAGTTACGCTCCGCACCTGAGTTGCGACGCACCGGCGGGCTGGCGCGCACCCTGCGTCATCTGTTCAGCTACCACCTGTATACCCACCCGCTCTATCTGAGCAAGAGTCGCCCCAACCGGCTGGGGGCGATCGGCTTTATCGACCGCCCACGCGGTCTGGACAAGCTACTGCGTGAATCAGGCCTGAAAAAACCCTTCAATCTGATGCCGCTGCTCCAGGGCGATCTGCTTAAGCAGTTACTGTTGGTGCCATTGCGCGATATGCGCCGGGAGGATGCGCCGCAGCAGACCGAGCTGTTCATTGCCCGTCTACATGACCGGTTGGGAAATCTGGTGTATGACAGCCGGCTGGAACGCAGCTTCTACAATCAGGATGATAAACAGCGCTTTGTGCAACAGGCTGTCAGCAAGGGGCGGTTCTATTCGGTACGCCTATTTCTGTCCCGCACCGGCCGCCCGGACATCGACTATATTGCCCGTGAGCTGGACTATGTGGCCAAGTACGCCATTCACAAGGCACATCAACTGGAAGCTACCTTGTGGAGCGTGATCGGCATCTGCGATCTGGTGGATACCACCGATGCAACCCTGTATCGACTCGGGGTGACGCAGAAAAAAGAAGGGGCCGCGATAGCGCCCCCTGTTGAGGCATTAACGGAGCCGGGCCAGTCGGGTTCCCGCATGGAGCAGGCATAACACCGCTTCCAGATCCAGCTGACGGATGGCCACCTTGGCCTGTTCCCGGACAATCGGTTTGGCATGCAGTGCCACCCCGAGCGCAGCTTCCGCCAGCATCGGCAGATCGTTGGCGCCATCGCCGATGGCGACGGTCTGCCCAGCGGTGATGCCATAATCGGCCTGCAGGCGCACCAGCGTCTGCGCCTTGACTCGGGCGTCAACAATCCGCCCCAAGACCTGGCCACTTAGCGTCTCGCCATCGGTGGCCAATTCGTTGGCCTCGATATGATCCAGCCCAAGCTCGCGCTGTAGTTTGCCAGCAAAGCGGGTAAAACCGCCCGAGGCGATCGCCACCTTCCAGCCAGCGGCTTTCGCCCCATCCACCAGATCGGTAAGCCCCGGCATCAGCGGCAGATTGGCCGCCACCTGATCCAGGATCGACACCGGCGCCCCCTTGAGCAGCGCCACGCGGTTACGCAGGCTGTCGGCAAACTCCAACTTGCCGTGCATCGCGGCGGCGGTGACCGCCGAGACCTGTTCGCCGACCCCGGCCAGCCGGGCAATCTCATCGATGCACTCAATCTGGATGGCGGTGGAGTCCATATCCATCAGGATGAGACCCGCCTTGTCCAGGGTTGGCAGCGCCGGCACATGCACCGCATCCAGCGGCCAGTCCTGCTGTTTGCACCATTCGGCGAGGGTGACATCATAGCCAGAGAGCGCCAGTACCAGCACGTCAGCATCGGCGACGGTAAACGGCGGCAACAGCGCCCAAGAGAGCTCACGGCTGGCCAGTTCATGCCATAACGGCTCAATAGCATAACGCGTCAGGTTTTCACCCATCACGACCAGCACACCATCGCAAAACGGCAGGCGTGTCAACGCCGTCAGCCCGGCGGCGTCGGGCTGATAGGCCGGCGCGGCGGTCAGTATCTGAGCCCAGCGGGCCAGCTCATCGGGTAGTGTGGAAAAAGGCATCGCGTATGACATCTCCCTGTTGGCGCGGTTCCTTGCTCTCCCCGCCGTGAGCCCCGGCCCAACGGACACAGGTACAACGAGGATAGCGCATTCAGGGCCACAGCCTACCGGCAGGGGCACAAGCAAGCAAGTCGACGGCTGCGAAAGGGCGAAGCAAGAGACGAGAGACGAGAGACGAGAGACGAGAGACGAGAGACAGGATAGCAGGCAGGAAACCGTGAACGGTGGGAAACTGACGGAGAATACCGGGCAGCCGTGGCTGCCCGGTCAGGCTATCAGGCGCGATCGCCCAGCAGCACGGATTCCAGCGCAATCACGATCATGTCGTTGAAGGTCAGCTGGCGCTCTTCCGAGGTGGTCTGCTCGTGACGCAGGATATGGTCAGAGACGGTGCAGATGGTCAGCGCACGGGCGCCATACTCGGCGGCCACGCCATAGATACCGGCCGCTTCCATCTCCACGCCCAGCACGCCGTACTGCTTCATCACGTCGAACATGGTGCCGTCCGGGTTGTAGAACAGATCCGCGGAGAACAGGTTACCGACACGCACCGGCATGTTCAGGGCCTTGGCAGCGTCGACCGCGTTGCGCACCAGATCGAAATCAGCAATCGCCGCGAAGTCATGGTCACGGAAACGCATGCGGTTGACCTTGGAGTCGGTACAGGCGCCCATGCCGATGACGACATCACGCAGGTGCACATCATCACGCACCGCACCGCAGGAGCCGACACGGATCAGGGTCCGTACGCCGTACTCGGTGATCAGCTCCTTGCTGTAGATCGAGCAGGACGGAATGCCCATGCCGTGCCCCATCACCGAAATACGGCGGCCCTTGTAGGTACCGGTATAACCAAACATGTTACGCACGTCGGTCACCAGTTCAGCGCCTTCGAGGAAGGTTTCCGCGATGTACTTGGCGCGCAGCGGATCGCCTGGCATCAGTACAACATCTGCAAACGCACCGTCTTTGGCATTGATATGCGGAGTGGCCATAGTCATTTTCCTTATCTTTTATTCAGTAGCACTTTAGAAAGAAGATCCGGCCGCCCGCAGCCGCCAGATCCGAATACAGTTACGCTGTCGGCAAGGCGACCTGACCATAAGCCAGTGTCGGCAAACCATGCCAGTGGGCAATGGTCTGACCGATATCAGCAAAGGTATCGCGACGACCAATCGAGCCGGCGGGCACATCCTTGCCCACAAACAGCGCCGGCACATGCTCACGGGTATGGTCAGTACCGCGCCAGGTCGGATCGCAGCCGTGGTCGGCGGTCAGCACCACCCGGTCGCCCTCGCCCAGTCCGGCCAGGAAGGCGGGCAGGCGGCGGTCGAAATACTCGAGTGCAGCGGCATAGCCGGCGACATCACGACGGTGACCATAGCTGGAGTCGAAGTCGACGAAGTTGGTAAACACGATGCTGTGATCCGGCGCGTCGGCCAACTGGGCGAAGGTGGTATCCCACAGCGCCTCCAGCCCGGTGGCCTTCAGCGAACGGGTCACCCCGCAGCCAGCATAGATGTCGGAGATCTTGCCAATAGCAATCACCTGACCGCCATCCGCCTTCATCCGATCCAACAGGGTCGGCATCGGCGGCTCGACCGCATAGTCATGTCGGTTGCCGGTACGGGCAAACTCGCCCGCCTTGCTGCCGACAAATGGCCGCGCGATCACGCGGCCGATGTTGTAGCCGCCATCGGTGAGCACGCGGCGCGCCAGTTCGCACAACGCATACAGCCGATCCAGGCCGAAGGTCTCCTCATGACAGGCAATCTGGAACACCGAGTCCGCCGAGGTGTAGAAGATCGGCTTGCCGCTACGCATGTGTTCCTCACCGAGATCATCGAGGATCACGGTGCCCGAGGAGTGGCAGTTGCCAAGGTAACCCGGCAGGTTGGCCTCGCGCACCAGCGTCTCCAGCAGGGTCGCCGGGAAGCTGTTGGTGTGGTCAGAGAAGTAGCCCCAGTCGAACAACACCGGCGAGCCGGCCATCTCCCAGTGTCCGGATGGGGTGTCCTTACCGGAGGAGAGCTCAGCGGCATGGCCCCAGGCGGAGATCGGGGTGATGCCGGCATCCAGCCCGGCCGGGAAGGTGCCACAGGCTTCGGCACAGGCATGTGCCAGGCCTAACCGGGTCAGATTCGGGATCTGCAACGGGCCCTGACGGCCGACATCGGCTCGCCCGGCCGCACACTCGGCCGCGATATGGCCCAGCGTGTTGGCGCCGGTATCACCGAAGCGATCCGCATCCGCGGTCGCACCGATGCCTAACGAGTCCAGCATCAGGATAAACGTACGTGTCATGACCTTTCTCCTCTCTACTTCCTTCACGCCCGGCACTGACCGCCCGGCAGATGACTGATGGGTTGGCGTTCTCAGTTCACGGTTACGCCACATCCGCGGCGGTGATTCGCCGATACACTTCCGGGTTGGCGGCAGCAGGGGTTGACGCCAGCTGGATAGCCGGACGCAACCGCTGCGCAGCTTCCTGCCAGCTCTGCTCGTCCCGGGCATGGATCCACAGCAGCGGTTGATCCGCGCTGACCGCCTGGCCCAGGGTGCAGAAGTCGGTCAGACCGACGCGATAGTCGATGGTGTCACTGGCGCGCAGACGACCACCGCCCAGCGCGACCACGCTCAGGCCAATCGCCCGGGTGTCCATCGCACTGACAAACCCGGCCTCGCCCGCCAGTAACGGCCGACTGTAAGGCGCGGTTTGCAGATAGTTGTCGTAGCGCTGCAAGAAATCGGTCGGACCGCCGAGTGCCGCGACCATGCGCCCGAAGCGCTCTGCCGCCGCACCGTTATCCAGCACCTGCTGCAGGCGGGCACGGGCCGCCGCCTCATCCGCCGCCAGCCCAGCGGCCACCAGCATGTCGGCACACAGCGCCATGGTGACCTCGTGCAGGCGCGGTGTGCGCTGCTCACCGGTCAGATATCGCACCGCTTCGCGCACTTCCAGCGCATTACCGGCACAGCTGGCCAGCGGCTGGTTCATGTCGGTCAGCAGGGCCGAGGTGCGGCAACCCGCCCCATTGGCCACGGCGACAATGCTGCGCGCCAACGCTTCCGACTGTTCGAAGGTCGGCATGAAGGCGCCGCTGCCCACCTTGACATCCATCACCAGCGCCTGCAGGCCGGCAGCCAGCTTCTTCGACAGGATGGAGGCGGTGATCAGCGCAATCGACTCGACGGTGGCGGTGACATCACGGGTGGCATAAACGCGACGGTCGGCCGGTGCCAGATCGCCGGTCTGACCGATGATCGCAATCCCGGTGTCGCGCACTGTCTTATGGAACAGGGCCACATCCGGCGTGGTGCTGTAGCCCGGAATGGCATCCAGCTTGTCCAGCGTGCCGCCGGTATGGCCAAGCCCGCGCCCCGAGATCATCGGCACATAACCGCCACAGGCGGCGACCATCGGGCCGAGCATCAGCGACGTCACATCCCCCACCCCACCGGTGGAGTGCTTGTCGACAATCGGCCCCGGTAACGCCAGCGGCGACCAGTCAATCACCATGCCGGAATCGCGCATCGCACAGGTCAGCGCAATCCGCTCCGGCATGCTCATATCACGGAAATAGACCGCCATCGCCAAGGCGGCGATCTGGCCTTCACTCACGGTGCCGTGGGTAATGCCTTCGACAAAAGCGCGGATCTCGGCCTCGCTCAGTGGCTGGCCATCGCGTTTTTTGCGAATAATCTCTTGCGGCAGAAACATGTCACCTCCCCCGATGTTCACGGGGGCCAACGCCCCCGCGAAACTGGCTGCAGATTAGTAACCGGTGCTCTCTGCCGGCTTCGGACCATGCCCCAGGGTAGCCAGCAGGCTGGCCAACAGGCTGGAGGCACCAAAGCGGAAGGTGCGCGGGCTGACCCAATCCTTACCCAGGATAGATTCGGCCAGTGCCAGGTATTCAGCGGCCTGTTCGGCGTTCTTCACCCCGCCCGCCGGCTTGAAGCCAACGCGGGTATCGGTGGCCTTGATCACTTCCATCATGATGCGCGCCGATTCCAGGGTGGCATTCACCGGCACCTTACCGGTCGAGGTCTTGATAAAGTCAGCCCCGGCGGCAATGGCCAGTTCGGAGGCACGGCGGATCAATGCTTCGCTCTTCAGCTCACCGGTCTCGATGATCACCTTGAGCAGCACTCGGTCGCCACAGGCGGCCTTGCACTGG
>JAYROM010000016.1:0-2381 GCA_041911695.1 Aeromonadaceae bacterium | reverse complement strand
GCGCACTCGTTCAACCTGCTGGATGCGCGTCACGCCATCTCGGTCACCGAGCGTCAGCGTTACATCCTGCGCATCCGTACCCTCTCCAAGGCAGTAGCCGAGGCCTATTATGCAGCCCGCGAAGCGCTGGGCTTCCCGATGCTAAGAACGCCCTCCGACAATTCTGAGGGCAACACCTCCGACGATTTTGAGGGCAACATATGAATAATTGCATCATTATAAGCAAGGAGATGGTGTGAGTATGTTGACTGAAAATCTGTTGATCGAACTCGGCACCGAAGAGCTGCCACCGAAGGCACTGCGCAAGCTGGCCGAAGCCTTTGCGGCCAACTTCACCCAGGAGCTGATCAAGGCCGAGCTGGCCTTCGAGCGCGTCGAGTGGTTTGCCGCGCCGCGTCGCTTGGCGCTGAAGGTGCATGCCCTGGCCACCACCCAGCAGGACAAACAGGTCGAGAAGCGCGGTCCGGCGGTGAGCGCCGCCTTTGTCGATGGCAAGCCGACGCCGGCCGCCAGCGGTTGGGCACGCTCCAACGGCATCGAGGTCGAGCAGGCTGATCGTCTGGTCACCGACAAGGGTGAATGGCTGGTCTACCGTGCCACCGTCGCCGGTCAGCCGACCCGCAACCTGATCCCGGCGATGACCGCCGTTGCACTGGCTGGCTTGCCGATCCCGAAACTGATGCGCTGGGGTGCCTCGCGTACCCAGTTCGTCCGTCCGGTACATACCCTGTGCCTGCTGCTCGGTGGCGAACTGATCGCCGGCGAGGTGCTGGGACTGACCGCAGCCCGCCTCGTGCGCGGTCACCGGTTCATGGGTGAAGCCCAATTCGAGATCAGCCATGCTGATGACTACCCAGCTGTGCTGGAGCAACGTGGCAAGGTGATTGCCGACTTCGAGCGCCGCAAAGCCTTGATCAAGGCCGGTGCCGAAGCTGCCGCCGCCAAGCTGGGCGGTATCGCCGATATCGAAGAGAGCCTGCTCGAAGAGGTCACCTCGCTGGTCGAATGGCCGGTGATCCTGACCGCGGCATTTGAAGAGAAGTTCCTGGCCGTGCCGGCGGAAGCGCTGGTCTACACCATGAAGGGCGACCAGAAGTACTTCCCGGTTTACGATGCCGCCGGCAAGCTGATGCCACACTTCATTTTCGTCAGCAACATCGACTCCAAAGACCCGAGCCAGATCATCGCCGGTAACGAGCGCGTGGTCCGTCCGCGTCTGTCGGATGCCGAGTTCTTCTTCAAGACTGACAAGAAGCAGCCGCTGGCCGCTCGTCTGGACAGTCTGGCGACCGTGCTGTTCCAACAGCAGCTGGGCACACTGAAAGAGAAGTCGGAACGTATCGCCGCCCTGAGCGCCTTTGTCGCTGCCCAGATCGGTGCCGACGTGGCCCACGCCGAGCGTGCTGGTCTGCTCTCCAAGTGTGACCTGATGACCAACATGGTCATGGAGTTCACCGACACCCAGGGGGTGATGGGCATGCACTATGCGCGTCACGATGGCGAAGCGGAAGCCGTGGCGGTGGCGCTCAACGAGCAGTACATGCCGCGCTTTGCCGGGGATGCCCTGCCGTCAGGTCTGGTGGCCTGTGCAGTGGCGATCGCGGACAAACTGGATTCCCTGGTCGGTATCTTCGGTATCGGTCAGGCGCCGAAGGGCGACAAGGATCCGTTTGCGCTGCGTCGTGCTGCCATCGGTGCCCTGCGCATCATGGTCGAGAAGCAGCTGGATCTGGATCTGGTCGATCTGGTCGCCAAGGCAGCTGAACTGTATGCCGGCAAGCTGAGCAACGCCAACGTACAGGATGAGGTGATCGACTTTATGCTGGCGCGTTTCCGTGCCAGCTATCAGGAAGAAGGTATCGAGGCTGATGTGATTCAGGCGGTGCTGGCGCGTCGTCCGACCCGTCCGGCCGACTTCGACCGTCGCGTCAAAGCCGTCAACCACTTCCGTAGTCTGGATGCTGCCGCAGCCCTGGCGGCTGCCAACAAGCGCGTCTCCAACATCCTGGCCAAGTTCGATGGCACACTGAATGCCAAGGTCGATAGCAGCCTGCTGCAGGATGCTGCAGAACAGGCCCTGGCTGCCGCCGTCGCGACCCAGGAGTCCACCCTGGCGCCGCTGTTTGCCGCCGGTGACTACCAGCAGGCATTGAGCACGCTGGCCGGTCTGCGCGAGGTGGTCGACACCTTCTTTGATCAGGTCATGGTGATGGCCGACGATATGGCGCTGCGTCTGAATCGTCTGACCCTGCTATCTCACCTACAAAACCTGTTCCTCAAGGTGGCGGACATCTCGCTGCTGCAGAAATAACGGGACGGTTCGTCCCCTGCAGCACCCAAGACCCGGCCACCGTGCCGGGTCTTTTTATTGAACCCGTTTT
>JAYROM010000015.1:0-1826 GCA_041911695.1 Aeromonadaceae bacterium | reverse complement strand
TTGACAAGAACGTGCAGACACTGGAGATGCTCAAGTACTGGTACAACCAGGCTGACGTCCAGACCCGGAAAGACTTCCAGCACTGGATTATCTCCCAGCAGTAATGCCTCTTCGCGGAACCTTCGGGTTCCGCGATAGTTTTAGCCTCCCAGCACGGGATGTCGGCTTTCCCCCCTATTATAAGAAGGAGTTATCAGCATGGCTGCACCCTCATCAGGCGCCATACGAACCCCAGCATGGCTACTGCCTCTGCTTTTATGTGCGCTGGCCTGGCCGGCGCAGGCCGCTGACCTCGGTCAGACGCTGCTTGCCCCGGGCGGCATCCGCATCGAGTTCATCCTGTTCGGATTGACGCTATTAGGTGTTGCCCTGTTTCACCATGCGACCATGTGGGTGGCGTTGGCAGGCTTATTGGCCATCCTGCTCGCCAAATACAGTCTGCTGGAGCACTTTTCGCTCTGGCATCATCTGTTTGGTGGCGAGGGTGAAGAGGGAGAGTGGCGTATTCTGCTTAACCTGATCGGCCTGTTGTTCGGGTTTGGCATTCTGGCCAAGCACTTTGACGAATCGCAGTTGCCCCGCATCATGCCGCGTTTCTTGCCGGATGACTGGAAAGGGCCGTTTGTACTGCTGATCATGGTGTTTATCACCAGCTCTTTCCTCGACAACATTGCCGCCGCCATGATTGGCGGTGCCATCGCGTTGGTCGTGTTCAAAGAGCGCGTGCATATCGGCTATCTGGCGGCGATTGTAGCGGCCAGTAATGCGGGGGGCTCCGGCTCGGTGGTCGGCGATACCACCACTACGCTGATGTGGATTGATGGAGTCAGCCCGGAGAAGGTGCTGCATGCCTATGTCGCCGCCGTGGTCGCATTACTGATCTTTGGTCTAGCCGCCTCCTTCCAGCAGGACCGTTACCAACGCATTACTCGCGATGCCGAGCGCGGTATCGTGGTGCAGTGGCGCAAGCTGGCGGTAGTGGCATTGATTCTGGTGCTGGCCATTGCGACCAACTATCTGGCCGACTTCCCCGCCCTCGGTGTCTGGATTGCCATTTTGCTTGGTGCCCTGTTTGTGCAAACGCCTTGGCAAGAGTTGAAACATAGCGCAAGTGGAACCGTCTTTCTGGTGGCGCTGGTGACCTGTGCTTCGTTGATGCCAGTCAATGACCTGCCTCCTGCCTCATGGGTCACAACCTTCTTTATGGGCTTTATCTCTGCGGTGTTTGACAACATCCCGTTGACCAAGCTCTGCCTTGAGCAGGGCGGCTACGATTGGGGTATTTTGGCCTATGCCGTCGGTTTTGGCGGTTCCATGCTCTGGTTTGGTTCGTCAGCCGGGGTGGCCCTTTCCAGCATGTATCCCGAAGCGCGCTCGGCAGTGAGTTGGCTACGCCAGGGCTGGCACGTGGTGCTGGCCTATATCATCGGCTTCTTTGTGCTGTTGGCACTGATGGGCTGGAACCCGCCGCCACCGCATAAAGTGGCTGAGGTACCGGTCCCGACACTGCAACAGGCCGGTTAGCACAGACGGGGTCGGCCACGCCCCCACACTGGCACGGTGAGACTCGGATAGAAGCAAAACGCCCCGCAATGCGGGGCGTTCTTTACTCAGCGACACATGCTGCGTGAGCGAAACACGCTGTGTGGTTATTCGCGCGTCTTGCCCGGCAACATGGTGGCCAAGTAGTTAAAGCGCAACCAGTGGGTGAAAAAACCCAGCGCCAGAATATGCACCACCACCAAGGCAGTGAGCAGATTGGCAATCAGTTCATGAATATCCTGTAACGGCAAGGACATCCCCCAATCGGTATCCATCCCCCAACC
>JAYROM010000014.1:0-10706 GCA_041911695.1 Aeromonadaceae bacterium | reverse complement strand
TCGAACGTCGAGTACTACCAGGCTGCCTACCAGCAGATGTACAACACGGATCAACTGCTCAGCAGCAGCGCCAACAGCATCAATACGGCGCTGAGCAGCTATTTTTCAGCCTTTGATACCGCCAATAGCTCACCGGCCTCCAGCAGTAGTCGTGAAGAGTTACTCAGCCAGGTCAACGGCATGGTGGAGCGCTACCAGTCGTTATCCAGCTCATTGGCCACCCAGTATCAGACCATCAATGGCACCATCGAAGGCGAGGTGAAGTCTATCAACAGCCTGCTGACGGGGATCAACGATCTCAATCAGCAGATCATCAAGGCCGATAAGAGCAGTGATGGCACCACCCTCAACATCATCGATCAGCGTGATGAGCTGATCCGCCAACTGTCGGAAAAGATGGATGTGCGGACCGTGGCGCAAGCCAATGGCAGCACGCTGGTCAATTTGTCGACGGGGCAATCACTGGTGTTGGCCAGTGGCGCGGCGACCCTGGCGGTTACCCCCGGTGATCCCGATATCCGCGAGACCGGGTTGCAGTTGAAGATTGATAACAGCACCTCCTCGTTGAAGAGCTCGGTGGGAGGCAGCCTGGGCGGTTACTTCCAGGCTCGCGACGAATTGGCTCCCATTCAGCGTCAGTTGGGGCAGCAAGCCGTTGCCTTTGCCGATGCCATGAACAGTCAGAACAAGTTGGGGATGACGTTGGCGAACAAGCTCGGCAGCGATATTTTCACCCTGCCGACTTCCTCTGGATTGCCAGATTCCGATAACACAGGTACCGGCAGCATCAGTGTCAGTTTCATGGCGGGTGAGGGCAGCAATGTGACGCCGAACGATTTTGAGGTTCGCTTCACCAGTCCGACAGCCTTTGACGTGTACCTGCTCGATGACAGTGGCAATGCCAGCCTGCTGACCAATGGCAGTACACCGCCAAGCCAGTTCCAGATGGCCAACTATGGCATCCAGTTTGACGTCAGCGGAGCGCCGGTGGCCGGGGATGTGATTACCCTGCGACCGACCCAAGGTGCCGCCTCAGGCCTGGCCGCCGCCATCACCAATACCGATGATTTCGCCCTGGCGGCCCCTGTGAAGGTGGCAGCTGCCAGCAGCAATTACGGCTCGGGTACCATTGCGTTGTCGGGTGTCTACAACACCGATGCTAGCTCAGGATTCAATAGCTCCAGCTTGAAGGCGACGGCACCGCAGCAGGTGGTGATCGATAGCAGTGGCAATTACGCGGTATACGATGGTACCGGCACCCTGATCGGGACGGCGCCGGCATCGACCAAGGGGCAGAACCTGCTGGCCAACCTGCAAAACCCGCTGGGTGGCCCTCTGGTTTACGGTGATGTGAAGACCACGCCGGGGTTTGAGTTCAGTGTCAGTGGCTCGGTGAAGGCCAATGATAAATTTACTATCAGCTTCAACACCTCGGGTTTCACCGACAATTACAACGGGTTAGCGATGGCTAATCTACAGAATCAAGATCTGGTGCGTAAGGACAGCAGTCTAGGCACAGACAACAAGCAGAGTTTCGGCGAGGCCTATTCGGCTACGGTGGCGGATCTGGGCTCTACGGTGAAGAGCCTCAAGAGCAGTGCGGATGCGGCGGAAGCCAAGCAGACCCAGAGTCTGGATGCCTACAACAGCTCGGCTGGGGTCAATCTGGATGAAGAGGCGGCTAATCTGATCCGTTTCCAGCAAGCGTATGCCGCATCGGCACAGATCGTTTCGGCCGCCAAGACGGTGTTTGATTCTCTGTTGAGTGCAGTGAGGTAATTCAGGATGCGTATCACCACGAGCATGATGTACGACCGCAGCATCGGTAGCATGATGAAAACGAGCGAGCGGTTGAATAAGGCCTCCCAGCAGTTTGATACTGGCGATCGCTTCACGACGGCTGGCGAAGATCCGACAGCGATGGCGCAGAAGCTGAACCTCACCACCGAGATTGCTCGCTACAAGCAGTACAGCAGCAATGGTACCTCGCTGCAGGCCAGTTTGACGCTCGAAGAGACAACCCTGGACTCCCTCTATACGGCGATGAACAGTGCCTATTCCAAGGTGCAGCAGGCCATCAACGGGACTAACGATGCGAGCGAGCGCAATGCCTTGGCCAGCGAGTTGACCGAGCTGCAAAAGCAGATGGTCGATCTGATGAACACCAAGGATGCCTCCGGCCAGTATATCTTCAGTGGCAACCAAACCCAGACTCAGCCCTTTGTGCTGGACGGGAATGGTCAGTACCAATATGCCGGCGATGCCGGGCAGCGGTCGATCCAGGTCTCGCCGACCATCACCATTGCCGCCAACGATTCGGGGCTGGAGCTGTTCCAATCGGTCGCGACTCAACGCACCGCCACCAGCGGCTCCGCAGCCCTTTCGGTCAACATCAGCTCCCAGGGGCAATTCGATAACTTTTATAGCGGCAAATATGATCCGGTGACGGCGGCCAATAATGTCTACACGGTGACAACCATTGCCGGCACCCCGGACCAATACGAAGTCCGGGATGCCAGCAATGTGGTGTTGCAGTCAGGCGACTATACCCAGGGCTCTGATATCAGCTTCAATGGGTTGACGCTGAACCTGAATGTCGCCACCGGTGGTTCGGCTAACTTCTCACTGGATGCGCCGACCAATGACAACATCTTGAATTCGTTGTCGGCGATGATTACCGCTTTGAATGATCCATCCGTCAGCAGTTCGCAACTCAAAACGATGGCGGCCAAGACGGAGCACCACCTAACCAATGCTCAGGAGTCTGTCAACACGACCCTGGGTCGGATCGGTGGCCGATTGAACAACCTGGATTCTGTGCTTGCTTCGAACGAGACGTTAGCCTCGCTTAGCAAGGTGACCCGGGCTGATGTTTCGGAAATCGATCTGTATGAGGCCGCGACCAATGTGACGCAAGAAAATAATGCGCTCTCACGGGCCCAGCAGTCTTATTCGATGATTAGTAAGACCACCTTGTTTGATTATTTATGAGGTGGCGTCAGAGGGATGACGCTTTATTTGCCGCGGACTGTCACCCGACAGTTTCATCGTAAATAAAGTGGAAGCCTGACGGTATTCATCGAGCGGTGTGACGTGAAAAATTTGGATGTCGATGGTGGGGTGATGACTATCACTCCAGGGAATCCTTTGGCTGAAATCTGACGCAAGTGAAGCATATCTCATTGAATTAACGTGGTTTTAACGTCGCGGTTAAAAAATGGCACTATTTGTAGTCGTCTGTTTTTTAACTTGGCACGCCGATTGCAAACACTTCTAGTGAAGACTGAAAATTGACTGCAGTCTTGACCGATAACTGGAACAGGCATGGCGAAGATAAATATAACAAGCCGGCACATTGTTAAATTTAGAAATGCTTAGGAGAAAACACTATGGCTATGTACGTTAGTACCAACGTATCCTCGCTCAATGCGCAGCGCAATCTGTCCAACGCGAATAAGTCATTGGATACGTCTTATACTCGACTCGCTTCAGGTCTGCGCATCAATAGCGCGAAAGATGATGCTGCGGGTTTACAAATATCGAACCGTTTGACATCTCAGATTAATGGTCTGGATCAGGGGAACCGAAATGCCAATGACGGTATTTCACTGGCTCAGACGGCCGAAGGTGCCATGGAGGAGATTACCTCCATGTTGCAGCGGATGAGAACTCTGGCACAACAATCGTCCAATGGGTCTAATAGCTCATCTGATCGCTCAGCGCTACAGGCGGAATATAGCCAGCTGGCCAATGAAATTACCCGTATCGCTTCGGATACCACCTTCGGTGGTCGCAAACTGCTTAATGGCAAGAGTGCCAGCGATGACAAGGTATTCCAGTTCCAGGTCGGCGCAGAGGCGGGGCAGGTGATCGCTTTTAATCTGGCTGATTTCTGCTTCGGGGTGTCTGGGCTTGCCAGCGATGTTAAGGCCAACGAGTGGTCCAAGCTTAGCTGGAATGCCACTCTCAGCAAATTTGATAGCACAGTACAGACGGCGGCTATGACCTGGGGTGATATCGACAGTATCTCGACTGTCAATGATGCTCAGACGGTTCTGGCGAACATTGACAAGCTGATCTCCTCAGTGGACAGCAAGCGTTCTGAACTGGGGGCAGTGCAAAATCGTCTGGACTCCACAGTTCGCAACCAGTCCAACATTTCCGAAAACGTAACAGCCGCCCGTTCCCGGATCCGCGATGCGGACTTCGCGACCGAAACAGCGAACATGACCAAGCAAAATATTCTGCAACAAGCCGCCTCGGCGGTGTTGTCTCAGGCGAACCAACGCCCCCAGGCTGCGCTGCAGTTGCTGCAGGGTTAATAAAAAAAGAGGGCGGTTGTTCAGGCCGCCCTGTTTTGATGATGGATTAGAGGGGTGTTCGGATGTACGGACCCTAATCTATCGGAAGAGATCTGTTGTACTCTTCGTTACACACTGACAAGTCTGGCACAGATTGTTTTTTCTGTGGAGAGTGTCAGTTCAATCTCCTGAGCATTCGCTCATTAGCCAGCTGACGCTGGCTTTTTTTATGGGTGTCAAATGATCGACACGCCCCGAAACTAGCATTGTTTGTGCCAAAACTGTAGATAATCTAGGCAATTTCTCGAACCTCCCCACGTTCTTTGGGCGGCAACTTGTTGCCTGGAAGCTGGCAACAAGTTGCCTCGGACCAATCCTCTACATTTTTTCTTCGCCTGGAACGTTTACCACCACGCTCAAGTTCGGGGTGATGGGGCCGAAAGCTGCCTGTTCGCGGAGGATGATTGCCGATGCTCAGGCGTCAAAACCCTGCTTTATGTGGCCGCCATCAACAATTTCCCGTCGAATGAAAAAGAGGCAAAAAAATTCCTAAAGCTTTTCCCGCCCATGCCGTTAATCAGGGTGTAGCAAATTGAGGGGTGTTCGGAAAATCCAGCTTTTTGCGGTGCTGCGGGTCGAGCGAATTGTTCAAGCGCTAAGACCCGCCTCAGAGAAGGGGAATTGTTCAATCCACCAACTCTGAATGGTGGGACTCGTCAGACAGGTTCATTCTGGCAGGGGCCCGCAGTTTATCGTCCATCGGGAGAAAAAATCATGGCTATGTACATCAACACAAACGTATCTTCTCTTAACGCCCAGCGTAACCTGAACAACACCAGTAAGGCGCTGGATACCTCTTACACCCGTCTGGCCTCTGGTCTGCGCATCAACAGCGCCAAGGATGACGCCGCCGGTCTGCAAATCTCCAACCGTCTGACTTCCCAGATCAACGGTCTGGATCAAGGCAACCGTAACGCGAACGACGGTATCTCTCTGGCTCAAACCGCTGAAGGTGCGCTGGATGAAACCACCAGCATGCTGCAACGGATGCGCACCCTGGCCCAACAATCGGCGAACGGTAGCAACTCCTCTAGCGACCGTGCCGCACTGCAATCTGAATACACCCAGCTGTCCAACGAAATTAATCGTATCGCCAAGGACACCACCTTTGGTGGTCAGAACCTGTTGAACGGTGCGACCGGTAACTACTTCAAGTTCCAGGTCGGTTCCGACGCTGGTCAATCCATCAACGTTAATCTGAGTACCAATAGCTTCGGCGTGGATGGATTGGCTAAACAAGCTACTTCGTTCGTTGATGTAAAGTGGGATACCGCTACGTCAGCCTTTAAAGAAACAACAACTTCTGGTGCTGGTTCGTTAACTTGGGCCAAGATGAGTAGTATCACTACCATGGACAATGCCCAGACAGTGCTGAAGAACATTGACAGCCTGATCAAGACGGTAGACTCCTCCCGCGCGACGCTGGGTGCGGTACAAAACCGTCTGGACTCTACTGTTCGTAACCAGGCCAACATCTCTGAAAACGTCAGTGCCGCCCGTTCCCGTATCCGTGATGCGGATTTCGCGACCGAAACGGCGAACATGACCAAGCAGAACATCCTGCAACAAGCAGCGTCTTCTGTGCTGGCTCAAGCCAACCAACGTCCGCAGGCTGCACTGTCCCTGTTGGGCTAACAACCTGAGATGAGTCCTGACTAAAGGAGGGAAGGGAAAATGGCAAATGACATGATCAATCCTTCGTCTGCCGTAACCTCTTCTGTGGTGTCAGGTGATATGAGCGGCCGCAAGGCCGCTCAAGCTCATTCTACCGCGTCGGAAACTCCGGTGGTCGCAGTGGATACAGCGCCAAATAGCCAGACAACGACATCTGCCGAGGCGGATGAATCCGCGCAGAAGAAAGCATCCCAACGGCATGAAATGGAAAAACAGGCCCGGGATTTGCAAGAAATCAGTGATACCAAGGGCTGGGCGGTCAGTTTCCGTGTCGATGATGATTTGCAACAAACCATCATCAAGGTCGTGGACAGCGACACACAGAAAACGATTCGTCAGATCCCGAGTGAAGAATTAGTTAATATCAGTAAACGTATCAAGGCAATCCGCGAAGGAGAAATGGGGGCTGGCGGTTTGCAAGGCCTGCTTTACGACCGCAAGGCCTGATATGCAGCTTAAGATGAATACGAGGTGACACATGGCGACGATAACATCAGCGGGCGCAGGCTCAGGACTGGATCTGGAGAGTGTTATCTCTGCCAGCGTGTCAGCGAAAAAGGCACAGTTACAGCAGCCGATCACTACCAAGAAGACCAACACCCAGATCTCCCTGACTGGGGTGGGGCAGTTGAAATCGACTATCTCTACCTTTACCACCACGCTGACCAAGATGTCGGCGGCTGGCGCTTTTAACAAGCGGGCCATCAATATTACCCAGGATAAGGACGATCCTATCCTGAAGATCACCTCCAACAGTGATGCCTCCAACGGGCAATACAACATCACCGTCAATAAGTTGGCGACTACCAGTAAAATTGAAGGTACCTTCGATAGCTCAACCAAGCCCCTGATCACCGAAGACGGTACATTGACCTTCACGGCTGGCGACGGCAATGAGTTCACCGTCGATGTCAAAAAAGGCGATACGCTGCAGCAGATCCGCAAACGCATCAACAATGCCGGCGAGAACTTTGGCCTGTCGGCCAACATCATCAATAACTCGGACGGTACCGCTAAGCTGGTGATGGATTCTGGCGTCTCAGGTAGCGGCAACGACCTGAAGATAACGGGTAGCACCAGCGAGTTGAAGATGTTTGAAGCCGATACCAGCTCGGCAACGCCTGCTGCCGGCTCCAAGATGAAGCGGACACAGCAGTCTACTGATTCCGAAATCAACGTCGATGGCAACACCTTGACGAGTGCCACCAACACCTTCAAAGACAAGGTGCAGGGGCTGGACATTACGGTGTTACGCGTATCGGATAAAGATACGGATGGTAATCTGCTTTCCAACAAGGTGGATATTTCGACCGACAAAACGGCGATCAAGAGTCTGGTGCAGGAATTTGTCAATTCATACAATACGTTGATCGATAGGACGACCTCACTGGGTAAGCGCAATTCGATTGTTTCGGGTGTGAGCCAGAATGACGGGGGCGCCCTAGCCGGCGATTCCATGCCGCGAGCAGTGCGGAGTATTATGTCCGGCATTGTTTCAACACCATCGTCGGAATCCAAATCGATCTCGACCATTTTCCAGTTGGGCATTGATATGGATAATGACGGCAAGCTGTCGATTGACTCGACGAAGTTTGATAAGGCACTCGACAACAACTACGAACAGGTGGTGTCACTGTTTAGTGGTAAAGAAGGGGTGGCGGGTCAGCTGGAAACCAAGCTGAAGGATTATACCAAGACCGGTGGTCTGCTTTCGTTGCGCCAGGATCAGCTCAACACCGAGCTGCGTTCCATATCGCGGCGCGAGTCGGATGCGGCGAGCCAGTTGACGAAGTATGAGGCCAACCTGCGCGCGCAATATGCTAGCCTAGATACCTTGCTGGCCAAGATGAACAAGTCAGCCTCATCGCTTTCGGTATTGACGACCTCGTGATAGTGATAAAAGAACGCTCGTAATCTTCACATTCAGGATGTAGAGGTTAACTGATGTACAACCGTAATTTGAAAGCTTATAAAACTACCCGCCTGGATGCCGAGATGGCGGTGGCTGATCCCCATCGAGTTATCCAGATGCTGATGCAAGGTCTGCTGGAGTGCTTGGCACAGGCCAAAGGCGCGATTGAACGCCGCGATTTCTCGGCCAAATCCAACTCTATCTCCAAGGCGATGGCCATCATCAACGGTCTGCAGGATTCGCTGGACTTGTCGTATGGCCAGATCCCGCAGGATCTCTATGCCCTCTATGACTACATGAAGGAGCGGCTGATGGATGCCAGCCGCAACATGGTGTGTGAGCCCATCGATGAAGTGGCCAACCTGATCATAACTATCAAGTCAGCCTGGGATAATATTCCGGAAACTGAGAAGCAAAAGGCGTTTGCGCAACAACAGGCCAAGGTGTAGCAATGAGGGATCCGGTAACGACTCAGCCCCTGATTGAAGAACTGGAAAACCAGATGTCGCGCTTGGCGAAGTCGATAGCTGAGCGCGATTTTGCTGTGGCGGCGGAACTGATGACGCGGCGTGACGAGATCCTGCAGCAATTAACCGAGGTTCAGGAGATGCCCACCGAGCAGAAGATGTATGTCAAAGACCTCTGCATCGAAATACAACATCAGCATGAACAGTGGCGTGATGAATTAACCACTCTGCATACTGAGTTGGCTGATGAATTAAAAATTTTCTCTGCAAGAAATAAGGCAACACAACTTTATAAAAATAATCGGTGAGAATATGTCTGACTGGATGGATGATCTCGATGCACTGGAAGATAAACTGGAGAAAATAAAAAAAGTCGCCGAGCAAGAAAAGGCGATGCAGGCGGTTTTGCCTCTCCGTTTTAGTGCTAACATGCAAGCATTTGAACGACTTATTCCCACTATTTTCAACAAGTTTGAAAATTATAAAGTCACACGCGAACTGGAATTTTTTTGTACGGAAAATGGCGAGCCAAATATTCGCTGGAAAGATAACGGTCACTCCTTTTATGGTCAAAGTCCGTTTACTGATTGTCAACAACAGATCGAACACACCCTCAGTGCTACGCCGATTATGCAATTTGAGCGCAGTCATGAATATGATGCTTTCGGTCAAGAGCATATTGTGTTTTTCAATCAGCTGACAGCGGCACAACAAGCCTTCTATCAAACCCATAAACTGATTCAGGGTATTCCAGACTCTATCCCGCTGGCCATGATGTTCGGATTGGGTCTTGGCTATCAGCTGGCCTATTTATATGAACGCTGCCAAGTCGCCAATCTGTTTGTGTTTGAACCGGATGCGGATATTTTCTACGCTTCGTTATTCTGTTTTGACTGGGCCTCGCTGCTCGACTACCTGGCACAGGAAAATATGGGGTTGCATCTGTTCGTTGGCCAGACTGAAGCTGATGTGATGGTCGACCTCAGAGCCGCCATTTCTACCGAGCGAAATAATACGTTCCTGTGCGCCAACTGTTTTTATTTCTCGCATTATGACTCACCGGCATTAAATAGTCTGAAAGCGACGGTGATCCGTGATTTTTATCAGCTGGGCATGGGCTGGGGCTTTTTTGATGACAACCTCTTTTCATTGTCCCACAGCCTGAATAATCTTTGCGCCGGTATTCGATTTATCCGCGATGATGCTCGCTTGCCAGCTTACATGGCATCGATGCCGGTACTGGTGGTTGCCAATGGTCCGTCGCTGAATGAAGATGCGATGGCGTTTATTCGCCAGCACCAGCATAACGCAATTATTCTGGCCTGTGGTACCGCGCTGGGCTCCCTGTATCGGGCCGGCATAGTGGCCGATATTTATGTTGCTACCGAGCGTGTGGATGTGGTGCCTCGCTCATTGGAAAACATTCCGGGAGACTATCTGGAAAAAGTACTGTTTTTAAGTACCGATGTGGTGCACCCGCAGTGCCGGCGCTTATTTAAAAACATGGCGTTAACCATGAAAGCCGATGAGCCGATGCTGACATTGTTGCTGGCCAATAAACAGCCGGTCGACCAGCTGTTGGCGATTACCCATGCCAATCCGTTAGTTGGTAATATTGGTGTCAGCATGCCGCTACACCTCGGCTTCAATAATTTATTCCTGATCGGATTGGATAACGGATTTAAAGTGGATGGCCACCACCACTCCAAATACAGTATGTATTATGGTGAAGATGGAAAACCAAAACCAGAATTTTCCTCCATGGTGCTGGCCTCTGGAGATAAAATTATTCCCGGAAATTTCGGTGGCGAGGTGATCAGTAATAATTTATTCTCCGCCTCGTTGATGATGATTGAAGTATTGCTTTCTAATTTTCCGAGCGTCGAATGTCATAATTGCAGTGATGGCGCCATGATTCGGGGCGCCACACCTTTACCGTTAACTGATGTGCCGGTCGCTACGTGGCCTGAATTTGATAAAGCGACGCTGGTTCATCATATTCATGAGCAGATGACGACTGTGGTCAATTATGACGCCGCGCAGCTCAAGCAATATATGGATCAACCATTTTTCAACTGGTTTATTGATAAGTTGCAACAGGAGTGGCAGACGATTCCTTCGACGCGTTATGAATTTATTCGCATGCTGCAACAGCAGTCTGAATATCTGCAGACCATTCATAATAGCCGGCAGCGCCATATTGCTTATGTGCTCACCGGCACCTTGAATACCCTATATGCGATGTTGAGCGTGTTTGTGTACCGCATCGAGGATGAAACCGTGGCGCTGGAT
>JAYROM010000013.1:0-2757 GCA_041911695.1 Aeromonadaceae bacterium | reverse complement strand
CACGCTCCAACTGCAAAGATGTCAGTTGGGTAAAGGAGCGAAGCAGTTCAAAAAAACGGTTGGTATCCATAGCGGGCACCTCAGTCCAGCGAACTTACTGCAAGTATAGATTAGCCCCAACACGTAAAGGGAACAGCGCCTAAATAATGCGTTTTTTGTTATGCCTCAAAGCATGCGCCAAAGCGAATCCCAGACTCGCTAACGTCTTTCCTCCACCAGTAGGCACCGTCAGACTGAACATGCCCGGCTCCAGTTCGGCAGCATCTAGCGCCTGCTGTAAAATTAAACGCCGTAATGACTGCAATGGCGACGCAGATGACTTGGTCGCCAGTGCAGCCATAAAGTCTTGATAACGCTGCCACAACACCCCGATTTCTGGATATTGGCCCCGTTGAGCAGATTTATCCGGCGACATATAACGCTCTGTATCCAGATAGTCAGCATCAACGAGACAAGAGAACAGCATGCGTAGCCATAGGGAGGCCGAATCAGGGTCCAGTTGCGGCGCACTTAGCGTGACACCTTGCATAGAAAGGATCTCGGCGGGAATGTCTGCAGCAAGCGCCTCAGCATACTCGGCATGACTTGCGGCCAATCGAGCAGACAAGGCAGCAGGACCTTCGTGCCAATCAGGCAACCCGGTGTGGTGCCCTGCAATCAGATAAGCCAGTAAGTGACCAGCACCCGGCCCTAGCGTTTTGATGGCATGCAATGCCCCCGCAGTAGCATGCGGTACCCGCCCGGGTTGCTGTTCTATATGCGCATTTTCTGCGTCATAACCCGATTTGGCCTTTAGGTATCGCTGCCAAATCCGGCTGAACTTACCAAGGTCGTGCCACCGTCCCGCCAACGTCGCCCAACCAGGAGCAAATGACTTGGCAAACGCCTCCGCCAACAGTGCAACCTGAAACGAATGCTCTACCAAGGCATGAGGCTCATCCCACGTGCCATCCGAGACAGTCCTTACGTGAGCAATGGGGAAAGATTCAGTCATCAAGACAGCATCCTGTGCGTGGTAATAAATGACAGAGACACATTACAAAACCCGTTTGAATCTCTAAATACTGTATGCCCGCACATGTCCCAAAAACAACCAGACAGGTCACAAACGGCGGGTAGCGAAAGGCTTGATGGGTGAGCAAAAAGCAAAAGACCGCGCGGACTCACAAGGGTAAGTCCGCGCGTTATAACGGGAGATCAAGCGAGGCTAGTCGACCCGCTTCACCACCCCTTCTCTGGCGAGGGTGTTGATGATGTCGGCGCAGGTCAGGGCGTCGGCGCCGATGGTGTTGGCGAGGTCAATGAGGTCGAGGGTGCCGTCGGCGTAGGCGAGGACGTTCATCATGGTGCGCACCGAATAGCCGCTGTGGCTGGTGCTGAGGGTCGGGTACAAGCCGCGTTTGCCGAGTTGCGGTTCGCACAGGACGGTGGTCTGCCAGACCGCGTTGGCTTCGAGCAGTTGCAGGGTGGCCTGCACGATGTCGAAGCCGCCTTGCAGGCCGGCGGGGCTGATCAGCGACAGATCATCCAGCGAGGTGTGGTACTCGGGGTAGCAGCCGTATTTGCTGCGCATCAGCACACACACCGGCAGGTCGACGCCCGGCGCACAGTATTGGCGTTCGTCACTGCCGCGATCGAGATAGCCGAAGTGCAAAAAGCCCGGTGCGCGCTGGTTGAGCACATGACGGGCGGCGCGGTCGGCCAGGGTGTTGCCGTGGCGGGATGGCAGATAGGAGTAGGCGCGTTCGTCGCCCAGGCAGGTGAGCACAAAACCGGCGCGCAGGTGCTGCTTGAGATGCGGCAGATGGCGCGACAGATAGACGATGCTGCCGATGGTCTCCGGCAGCAGCAGGATGCGGTAGGTGTAGCGGCGCGGTTGTTCGCGCAACCACTGTACCAAGGCGGCGGCAACCACCGGGCCGGAGAGTTCGTTGTTGGCCATCGACGGATGGCAGACGTAAGTGGAGAGCAGGATCTCCTCGTCGGTCTCGCCCGGTAGCACCAACTCGCCATAGTTGAGCACGCCCGGGCGCAGGTCGCTGTCGATCACCACATGGTAACGGCCAGGCAGCAACGCCTCGCGCTGGCGGTGGGTCAGGCAGAAGCCCCAGCGCCGCGCATAGTAGGAGGTGACGTAGGGAATGGCATCCGGCAGATGCGGCAACGAATGCAGGTGCGGCTGCAGCTCGGCCAGATCCATCCACCGATCTACCGGCTCGGCATAGCCCATCAGGTGCAAGTTGTGGGCACGGAAATCGACCACTCGCCGCCCCTGCTCGTCGGCGATATAGGCATCGCGCACGGTCCACTCATCCGGCACTGTCCAGTCAAAAGCCTCGGTGCCGGTCGGCACGGCATGGATCTGCAGGCCGGGCATCAGCGCGGCCAGATAGTCGAGGGTCTGACGTACCCCCTCGCCGGTCAGGCTGCGGCAGATCGGAAACAGATCGCCGGCCCAACGGTACATCCGCTCGCCAACGCTCAGTGCATCGTTCGATGTGGCTGAAGTCGGTATTGCCGGGGTCGGCACAGCCTGGCTCATGCGTGCTCCCCTTCAATCAGCTCGATGATAAAGCGCAGCGGGCTCATAAAGAACATCACCCGTTGTCCGCCAAACGCCACCGCAGGCTGTGGGCGGCAAAGCGGAATACAACCCTGGGCGCGCACGGCGGTGAGGGCGGCATCCTGATCCGCCACCGTTTAGGCGACTTGGTTAAGAAGGCACTTGCCACTGGCCAGCGCGACATCGACCGGGTT
>JAYROM010000012.1:0-41661 GCA_041911695.1 Aeromonadaceae bacterium | reverse complement strand
GAGATTGTTTCCGCTGCCCTGGCGAAAGCCGGCGTCTGAGCAAGTCACTGGGCGTGTTGACCACGCCCACCGCCATAGCAGATAACAGAACGGGCCGGCAGGGCAACTTGCCGGCCCGTGTTTTGCTGTTTTGTTGATGGCTGTTCATGGATAACGCGCCATCATCGCGGGCTTAGGGGCGGCGGATAGCAGCCCGCATCGTTGCATGCCTGATGCCCTGGCATTGGCAGGTTGAGCTCGCCTTGTTGTGGACTGCGCAAACTGTAAAACATCTGTTACTGTATGATAACACGCTGTTGCGAAGAGGTCGGTTGAGTGTGCAGCACGAGGGAGGCGTTGAAAATGTCTGAAAATGACGGGGAAGGGTTGAAATCGCTTTCTGGAGTAATCAACAGCGCCTTATTTTCATGAATTTTCAAGAGTTTTCAAGATAGCTGAATCACGAATTTCACTTATTAAGAGCGTGGTTGGTTATCTGTATGAAAAATAAAGTGTTTTTGTTTCTTAATTATTTTGAAACATGAAAATAGTTTCATTGCTCATGTATCCGGTTACCAAAAGAAAATGTGAGCTGGATTAGATTTCGTAGCAGGCTGATTGGGTAGTATGCGTGGGCCGGATAAACAGCCCCCCTTATAATTCACGCCCGGCGGCCAACCAGGCCCAAACTCTCGAGTAACGAAGGAAATCGGTTATGGCGAAGAAAAAAGCAGAGCCGCTCAACGCACTGAACAAAGAACAGCTGAAGCAGGACATCATCCACCACCTGCGCTCTACCCTGGGTACCAGCGAAATCAAGGCCAGCCGTCAGTCTTGGTGGAAAGCCACCTGTGCTGCCGTCAACGAACTGGTCTATGAACGTCTGACCCAGACCCAGCAAACCCACTTCCGCGAAGACACCCGTGCGGTACATTACCTGTCTGCAGAGTTCCTGATGGGCCGTCTGACTGCCAACAACCTGCACAACCTGGAGTTGTACGAAGTCTGTGCGGACGCGCTGCGCGAACTGGGCATTGATCTGGCTGATCTGTGTGAAGAAGAGCCGGACATGGCGCTGGGCAATGGTGGTCTCGGTCGTCTGGCCGCCTGCTTTATTGATTCGCTGGCTACCCTGAATATGCCGGCCATCGGTTATGGCCTGCACTATGAACACGGCCTGTTCCGTCAGGAAATCCGCGATGGTCGCCAGATCGAGCGTCCGGACTCTTGGCGCGAGTATGGCAATCCGTGGGAAATCTGCCGTCCGGAGTCCACTCAGGAGATCCCGCTGTACGGTTACGTCGAGACCGTATTCGGTGCCGATGGCAAGATGAAGAAAGTGTGGCATGCCGGTCAGAAGATCAAAGGGGTGCCATGGGATATCCCGGTGGTTGGCTACCAGGGCCGTACCGTCAACATCCTGCGTCTGTGGGAATCCCGCGCGTCCGAATTCTTTGATTGGGACGTGTTCAACGCCGGCGGTTATATCGACTCGCAGGCAGAAAAGGCGCAGGCTGAAACCATCTCCAAGGTACTGTACCCGAACGATGAGACCGAAGCCGGCAAGATCCTGCGTCTGGTACAGCAGTACTTCTTCTGTGCGTGCTCGCTGAAGGACATCATGCGCCGTTACAAGCGCGTACATGGTCAGGATTTCAGCAAGTTTGCTGCACAGATTGCCATTCAACTGAATGACACCCATCCGACCATCGCTATCCCGGAACTGATGCGTATCCTGGTGGACGAAGAGTCGCTGGATTGGGAAGACGCCTGGGCGATTTGCTACAAGGTCTTCTCCTACACCAACCACACCCTGCTGCCAGAAGCGCTGGAAAAGTGGGCGGTCTACCTGTTCGAACGCGTACTGCCGCGTCATCTGGAAATCATCTACGAAATCAACCGTCGCTTCCTGGAAGGGATGGTGGAAACCCGCTGGCCGGGCGACGATGCCATCAAGGCCAAGCTTTCCATCATCGAGGAAGGTGCCAGCCGCAAGGTGCGCATGGGTAACCTGTGTGTGATTGGTTCGCACAAGGTCAACGGCGTGGCGGAAATCCACTCCAAGCTGGTGAAAGAAGATCTGTTCCCGGAATTTGCCGAACTGTGGCCGGAAAAGATGTGCAACGTGACCAATGGTGTCACCCCGCGTCGTTGGCTGCTCTCCTGCAACCCGGAACTGGCCAAGCTCTACACCGAGACCGTGGATGCCGACTGGCCGCTGCACCTGGACAAGATGCGCGGTGCCCTGAAGCACGCCGATGACGCCACCTTCCAGAAGAAGTTCATGGCGATCAAGCGTGCCAACAAGGAAAAACTGGTCAAGGTGATCAAGGCCGAAACCGGCATCGAAGTGAGCGCCGAGGCGATCTTCGACATCCAGATCAAGCGTCTGCACGAGTACAAGCGTCAGCAGCTGAACCTGCTGCACATCATGGCTCTGTACCGCCGCCTGCTGGCCAATCCGGATTATGACATGCACCCGCGTGTATTCATTTTCGGCTCCAAAGCGGCTCCGGGTTACAAGATGGCCAAGGACATCATCTATGCCATCAATAAGGTTGCCGAGCGCGTCAACAACGACGAGCGCGTCCAGGGTAAGCTGAAGGTAGTGTTCATGCCGAACTACCGTGTCAGCCTGGCTGAGAAGCTGATCCCGGCGGCCGACGTTTCGCAGCAGATCTCGACTGCGGGTTATGAAGCCTCTGGTACTGGCAACATGAAGCTGGCGATGAATGGGGCGATCACTCTGGGAACGCTGGATGGTGCCAACATCGAAATCGCCGAAGAGGCGGGAGCTGAATATAACGCTATCTTCGGTCTGACCGTGGAAGAGGTGAAGGCGCTGAAGGCCAAGGGTTACAACCCGTGGGATTACTACTACGCCAATCCGGAGTTGAAGGCCGTTATCGACTGGTTTGATACCGACTTCTTCACCCCAGGTCGTCCGGGCGAACTCTCCTCCATCAAGCGTGCCTTGCTGGATGGCGGTGACACCTACCTGGCACTGGCCGACTTCGAGTCTTACGCAGAAGCCCAGACCCGTGTCGACAAGCTGTACCGTGATCCGAAGGCGTGGGCCAAGGCGGTGATCGTCAATTCCGCGACCATGGGCAAGTTCAACTCTGACCGCTCGATCCAAGACTACTGCGATAGTATCTGGTATCTGAGCCGTGCAGCGTGGAGTAAGCCGTAACAGCCGGATCTCGCGAGCGAATTAGCGAGATAAATCTGAAAGGGGACCTTGAAGGTCCCCTTTGTTTTTGTTGCCGCAGGCGGTGTAGCCTGACGGTTATGCCGTCAGGTGGCCCGGCCGCCAGCATGGTGCGTAGTGACATAGATACCGCAAGGCGACATAACCAACCACTAGGGTGGCGACCAGCAATTCAAGATGGGCCAGGGTCAGGATCCAACTTAACTGCTCACTATCCAGCCCCCACAGTTGGCACTGATGCGCCAGTTTGAACAGGGCGGTAGCGCCAATTACCATCGGAAAGGTAAAGGCGGCATAGCCCGGGTTAAATGGCAGGCGCAGCAGCGACAGGAACGAGACATAAATCAGTGCGGTCATCAGTAGCGCGATCCCGGCCAGCAGGCCGACCAGCAGGATGGTGGGTTGTTGGTTGACGGTCAGATAACCGGCCAGTGACAGGCTGGCGGGGGCCGCCAGAATGGCGATGGTCGGCTGGGCGGCGGTAGGCACCGTCTGGCCGAAGATCAGCCGGAACAGCATCAATGGCAGCATCACGGCGTAGCAGATCAGGCCAAAATCGAGGATCAGAGTGGCCAGCGGCAACCAGTCATGACCGGGCACGGCGACGTCCGCCACAATCAGGCCGACCGGTGGCACGAACCAGCCCGGGACCAGTTGTTGTAAATTGAAGTCGCGCAGCCGATGAAAGATAAACGACAGCAGAAACAGCACATGCAAGCCGATAGCCAGCAGCCACAGCACAACCCCCGCTGCCGGGAACAGGCGGCCCAGCGCATGCGAGACCACCATCCAGCCCATCGCCAGGGTCGGCACCACACTGCCCACCACAGGGTGTGACAGGTCTTGCCACAGCAAGCGCGGGAAGCGGATAAATTTGAGCGTGAGCGGTGCCAGCAGCAGGGCGGCGATCAGGGCTCCACTCTGTTTGGCGGCCCCGTCAAACGGCAAGGCATTTTCCAGACACCAACCCAGTGAGGCGATGGCCAGTGCCAGACCGGCCAGTGGGGTCGGCAGACGTCCGAGACGGGTTTGCAGGTGTTGTAGCATGAGACGGCTCTCCTTGATTCGACCGGCGCCATGCTATCTTGTGACGGCTCTTCAAGATATCTTTATATCCTTAACTAACCGTTCAGGAAAATTGAACATGCAGGGTGTCACGTTACGTCAACTCGAGGCGTTTGTTGCCATTGTCCAGGGCGGCACCCTGTCCAATGCCGCTGAACAGCTCTGTCTGAGCAAGGCAGCAGTGAGCATGACGCTGAATGAGCTCGAAAAGCAGCTTAACTGTCGCCTGTTTGAGCGGGTGCGCAATCGGCTGCAGGTCAATGACCAGGGGCGACAACTGATGCCGTTGGCGGATGAGGTGTTGCACCGCATGCAGGATATCCAGACCCTGTTTGTCTGTGCCGCCCAAGTGCAGGGAACCCTGCGGGTTGGCGCCAGTGCCAGTATCGGAAACTATCTGCTGCCCGCACTGCTGGCGGGTTTTCGGCGGCAATATCCTGAGGTCAAACTGGAGGCCGCGATCAATAACACGCGGACGCTGGGGGAGATGCTGGAGGGATTCGAGCTGGATATCGCCTTGGTCGAAGGGCAGTTGTCCTCGGCCAATCTGGCGGGGCATGACTGGCTGGGCGATCAGTTATTGGTGATTGCAGCACCCGATCATCCGTTGGCGCGCCAATCATCACTCTGCTTGGGCGATCTGGAAGACCAAGGCTGGTTATTGCGCGAATCGGGCTCCGGTAGCCGTGAACAGTTTCACCGACTGGTGGGGGATCGCCTGCTGGGCTGGCATTCGGTACTGGAACTCAACACCACCGAGGCGCTGGTCAATGGGGTGGCCTGTGGGCTGGGGTTATGCCTGATCTCGCGGCTGGCGGTAGAGCGTGCTTTGGCCGATGGCCGGGTGGTCGCGCTGGATGTCGATCCGCCCCTGCACCGGCGATTAAAATGGGTGGTTCACCGGGAGAAATACCAGCATCCGGCTTTGGCCAGTTTTATCCGTTACTGTGCCCAGTGGCGCCGTCCTGGTCTGTAAGTCGCCAATAGCGAGGCATCATTGGTTGTTTCATCGCCGGTCGAGGCGAATCGCCGAGCAAGCATAGGCATCTGCCAAGCGGGCAAGCTAGAATGCGAGGCAATGACACTGAATCCTCGGCTACTTTTTCTGCTTTGCTCGCATTCAAGGAGTCTGCATGCGCATCGTCATCGATGAGAATATGCCCCTGGTTGATCAATTATTTGCCCCATTTGGTGAGATTGTACGGGTGCCGGGCCGGCGAATGGATGCCGCGACCCTGGCGGACGCGGACGTCCTGCTGGTCCGTTCGGTGACGCGGGTCGATGAGGCGCTGCTGGCGCAAAATACCCGTTTGCAGTTTGTTGGCACGGCGACCATTGGCACGGATCATGTGGATCAGGCGGCACTGGCCGAACGCGGGATTCCCTTCTTCAGTGCACCGGGCTGTAACCGGATCAGCGTAGGGGAGTACGTGATCAGCGCCTTGCTGGTACTGGCCGAACGCCACCAGTTGTCGCTGGCTGGCATGACGCTGGGTATCGTCGGCGCGGGGAATACCGGCTCGGCGGTGGCGGAGCGGGCCCTGGCGCTGGGGATGCATGTCTGTTTGTGCGACCCGCCACGGGCTGCAGCCGGCGATGCGCGCGATTTTGTCGATCTGGAGACGGTGCTGGCTTGTGATGTGGTCAGTTTCCATGTCCCTTTGACCCGCGATGGTGCCTGTCCGACCTGGCATATGCTGGCCGCAGATCAGATCGCTGCGCTGGATGGCGAGCAGATCCTGATCAATGCCAGTCGTGGCGATGTCTGGGACAACCAGGCGCTGCTGCAACGCCAGCAGGGTGACCGCCCGCTGCGTCTGGTGATGGATGTCTGGGAGCACGAGCCACAACTGCTGGTCCCCTTGATTGCCCACACCGAACTGGCCACGCCACATATTGCTGGTTATAGCCTAGAAGGCAAAATGCGCGGCAGTTACATGCTGTACGAGGCCTGGTGCGCGCTGCACGGCGAGGCCCCGCGCATGACGCTGTCTGATTTGTTACCCCCGGCAGCGGTCAATCAGGTGGTGTTGGGGGCAAATGCTGATCCGGCGCTGGTCCGCCGTCTGGTCCATCTGGTTTATGATGTACGCCGCGATGATGCCCTGTTCCGTGCCCACTATCAGGATGCCGCCAGCTTCGACTGGCTGCGCAAAACCTATCCCGAACGCCGTGAGTGGTCCTCGCTGACCGTGCAGTCGCACGATCCGGCGCCTTGGGCCGCGCTTGGCTTTTCTGTCACCCCGCTGCAGGCGGGCTGACCAAGATTAAGGAAACACAAGATAATGAGTCAGCAATATGATATCGCCGTGCTGGGCGTTGATACCCTGGGGGGCGAGACCCTGCTCGAACTGCTGGAGGCCCGCGAATTTCCGGTAGGTCGCCTGTATGCGTTAGTCGCCGGTGAAAGCGAGTTGGAGAGTGTACGCTTTGGCGGGCGGACGGTTTCGGTACAACCCGCCGAGGAGATGGCTTGGGATCAGGTGCAGCTGGCCTTCTTTATGGCCGGCAGTGCGGCCACTGAACAGTGGGCTGAGCAGGCTGCCGAAGCCGGTTGTATGGTGGTGGATAACAGTCTGTTCTACCGCGACGACTACTCGGTGCCGCTGGTGATCCCGGAGGTCAATGGTGAGTTGTTGGCCGATGCGCGTCATCGCAATATTGTCGCCAGCCCGACCTGCATCGTGACCGAGTTGGTCACCGCGCTCAAGCCGATCCATGACGAGGCCGGGGTGGCGCGCGTCAATCTGGTCAGTCTGCAATCGGTGGCCGGCAGTGGCAAGGCCGGCATTCAGGCGCTGGCCGGTGAGACGGCACATCTACTGAATGGCCGACCGGTTGAGCCGTCAACCTATCCGGCGCAGATCGCGTTCAACCTGATCCCGCAGATTGATGATGTGCAGGACAATGGCTTTACCCGCGAAGAGCAGCGTTTCGAAGAGGAGGCGCGCCGTCTGCTGGAAGACGAGCAGTTGCTGATCAATGCCACCTGTGTTCGCGTACCGGTGTTCTATGGCCACAACCAGGTGGTACATCTGGAGACCCGTTATCCGTGCAGTCTGGATGATATCCGTGCCGCCTTGTCCCGCGCGCCGGGCTTGCAGGTGGTCGATGACGAAATCGTCACCCCGGTCACCCATGGGGCGGGTCAGGATGAGGTCTATCTGTCGCGACTGCGTCAGGATACCAGCCATGAGCAGGGCTTCGATTTCTGGCTGGTGACCGACAATACCCGTAAGGGGGGCGCGCTGAATTGTGTGCAAATTGCTGAACAATTGATCCGCGAACAGTTCTGAGTACCAGTCGAGACATGACAGCATGTGACACGGGCCGCAATCAGCGGCCCGTGTTTTATGCGGAAATCCCAAATAAATCATATTATTTGCAGAGGGTGCGCTGCACCTTTCTCTCGACCGGTCTACTGGTGCGCGACCTGGTAGTGATTTATATTGGATGGCATTCGCGCCGAGGCCGGTACCGGTCGCAAGGTCTTTGACGAAGGAACGATTATGGGACTGCATTTTTCCCGCCTGGCTGTCGCTGTTTCCCTGGCTTTATCCTGTTCGGTGTTGCCGGCCATGGCGGCGGCAGATCAACCACTGGACGAGTTTTATATCGAGATCAAGGGCCCGGACAAACCGACCTCTCCCTTGCTGACCCCGAAAGCCGAGAATAGCGACAGTACGCCTGTGCGTGCCCAACCAGAAAAGCGACCGGCCGTGCGCCGTGCTGCGGAACCCTTGCGTGCTGGTGTGGTGCAGCCCTTTAGTGCGGATACCGCCAGTGCCGCGGTGGACAATGCGGCGTCTGCCGGTCGTTATGGCCCGGTGAGAGGGACGGAAACCTTATGGTCGATTGCCGAGAAGGTTCGCCCTGGTAAACAGGTGTCGGTCTATCAGACGCTGTTGGCCCTGTATCGCAAGAACCCGGGGGCATTCGCCAACGGACGCATCAGCAATATCTATCGTGGCGCTATGCTCAGTCTGCCAACCTTGGCGCAAGTCCAGGCGGAAAGCGAAGCGCTGGCGCAGGAGTTGGTGCGTAAGGGGGCGCTGAATCTGGCGGCAAAACCGGCCGCGAAACCTGCCACCAAGGCCAACCCGCGCGTCGTTAAACTCTCTCCGGCTGCGGAAACCAAACCGGTGGTCAAGCTGACACCGGCCACGCCGGCGGTGACGACCACTGCGGTCGCATCTGATACCGCGACGCCGGCCCCAACTCCAGCCCCGAGCGCAGAGACATCCTCAGCCCAACCGACTACCACCTCGACGGCTGCGACGGCACCGGCGACCGAACAAGTTGGTAATCAGTTAACCCTGAGTGGACAGCCTGCGCAGAAACCGGGGGTAGATGCCTCGGTCTCCGCACTGGTTGCCGGCCCTTCCGCCGCGGCTAACACATCGCCTGCGGCCATGCCCGCGTCAGAGGCCCAGCCTGCAGCCACCAGCCAGGCGGTTACTACCGAATCGGCTGCACCGTATCAGCAGCAGATCGCACAATTGACGGATGATAACCGGGCGTTGAAGACCCAGTTGAAAGAGGTGAACCGTCAACTGGATGACATTCGCAGTTTGTTGATGCATCAGGCCTCCGCCGCCAAGGCTCCGGTGGCCCCTGAGGCTGAAAAGTCAGCATCGCCTGCTGCTGAAAAACCATCTTGGCTGCATGATCTGATTGCTGCGCCGATCAACCTCGCGCTGCTGTTGACGTTGCCGGTGTTGTTGGTGTTGGCCGTTGTTTCGCTGTGGTTACGTAGTCGAAATCGCCGTAATCAGGCGGCCGAGCAGGAAGAGGCCGAAACCGCCGCGTTGATGGCAGACGGCGACTCGCACTTTGATCACCTGATGGCTGCCGATATGGTGGCCATGAGTAACATGCCGGATCTGGAGCAGCAGGATGAGACAGTGCTGCCGCAGCCGGAGTTTATGGTGGATGACCCTGATCATGAGCCGGCGCTGGATCTGTCGGCGATGCCAGCCGCAACCCGCGAGCCTGGCCTGCTGCCGGAGATGGATGACCCGAATCTGGATCTGCATGAAGCCGAGCTGGATTTGTCCGTGGCGGACAGTAGCAAACGGCCTAATGCGCCGGTGGATGAAGCCGATTTTTTGTCCGAACTGGGCGTCAATGATCTGAATGATCTGCCGGAGGATGAACCGATGGCCGGGGCGGCGGACGACGCCTTGGCTGCAGTGGATCGTGAAACTTTTGAACCGCGCGCCAGTGCCAACCTCTCCAATGATGAATTGGATGCGTTGTTCCAGAGTATTGATGACTTGGCGGACAGTGAGCCGGTGCATCTGGATGATGCCCCGACCGCAGTGGCACCGGTGGAGGTGGAGCCGCTACAGATGGCGGCGGTGCCTGAGGTCGAAGTGCCGGATCTGGATGCCCTCGCCGCCAGTGCCCCGGTGATTGAACCGGCCCCCTTGATGACTGAGCCGGTGGTCAGTGACGTGCCCGCAGAGGAGGATGGTCTCTCTTTCGCCCTGTTTGAGCAGGCGGACCACCATGATGACCTCCAGGATGAGGTGGTCTCGTTATCCTCGGTTAACCCGCAAGCGGTTGACGAGGTAGATGAAACAGTGGATGCCGTGCCCACAGCGGCTGAGCCGGTGCTGGCGTCAGTCGATGACCTGCCGAGGGTTGACGCCGTCGAGACGGCGGACGTTGTGACGGCGTTGCCGCTGGCTGACCATTCAGAAGCGGATCACTTGCAGGCTTCATTGCACGCGGCGGCCCAGGCTCGAGAAGAGGCGGAGGCACCGTTACCGGCCGCAGACTGGTATCCTCAGGACGAGGAGCCGGTGATCAAGCCGTCGGTGGCGGTTGCGCCAGCCACGCCGGCCAGCGCTAGCGATTACCGCGACATTGATGATCTGCTTGCTGAGGCAGAAAAGGAGACGGTGCTGGAAGAGCCCTACGCCGGCCTGTCGTTGGACGTCGGGCTGGATGAGTTCCCGGAAGTGCTGCCGGATGCCCGTGGGGTAGACGTCGATGCGGAAGGTGAGCTGGCGGCCAAGCTCGATCTGGCGCGCGCCTATCTGGAGATTGATGACAAGACCAGTGCAAGCGAGTTGCTACAAGAGGTGGTCGCCCAGGGTGACAACCAGCAGAAAGCCGAGGCCCAACGCCTGCTGCGACGCTTACGCTAAGGTCTGAGCGCGCGGTTATCCTTCGATCATGGCGGCCCTGGTGGCCGCCATGATGGTTATATGTGGCTGAATTTTCAGCAGCCGGACGTTATCGGGCTGTTACCGACGTCCGCTTTTCGTATAATCGCGCCGTTATTTCTCTCAGGTTTTGTCACACAGGAGCAGTCATGCGTATCGCATTGGGCATTGAGTACGATGGCAGTCGCTATTACGGCTGGCAGCGTCAGCGCGAAGTGAACAGTGTCCAGGCTGAACTGGAGCGGGCACTGTCCAAGATTGCCGACCATCCTGTCGAGTTGCAGTGTGCCGGGCGGACTGACGCCGGGGTGAATGCCACCGGTCAGGTGATCCATTTTGATACCCAGGCGGTGCGTAAGCCGGCTGCATGGACTTTGGGCATGAATGCTAATTTGCCTGATGATATCGCGGTGCGCTGGTGTCATGAGGTGCCGGATGAGTTTCATGCCCGGTTTTCGGCCACGGCGCGGCGCTATCGCTACATTATCTACAACCATAACCTGCGTCCGGCGATACTGGGGGCTGGCGTTAGTCACTACCACGGTGAACTGAATGCCGTGGCGATGAATGCTGCGGGGCAGTGTCTGCTCGGTGAGCATGACTTCACCTCGTTTCGGGCCGCTGAGTGCCAATCCCGTACGCCATGGCGCAATATTACCCACTTGGCCGTATTCCGCTGTGGGCCGTATGTGATTCTGGATATTCGTGCCAATGCCTTCTTGCACCATATGGTCCGCAATATCACCGGTACCTTGCTCGAGGTTGGCCGGGGCGATCAGTCGGCCGCCTGGGTGGCTGATGTGCTGGCGGCCAAGAACCGCGATGTTGCCGGGCCAACCGCCAAAGCGGCAGGACTTTATCTAGTGGATGTCACTTATCCCGAACATTACGGTCTGCCTTCGGCGCCGCTGGGGCCGCTCTGGCTACCGGAGAGTGCACCGGGTATGACCAGTTTTCTGTAACCATTGCCGCCGAACTGTGGTTAAATACGCGGTCATGTGCATTGCCATGCGCTGATGTTGTGCACGCTATTTCGCATAGGTGCCGCGCGCCCGATATGACAGGGTGCCGCGCATGGTGTCGGCCTTCCTGAATAATGAAATAAAGGTATTTCATGAGCTGGCTTGAGAAAATTCTTCCTAAAAGCGATAACTCCCGCCGTCATAACATCCCGGAAGGGGTATGGACCAAGTGTGACGGATGCGAGCAGGTTTTGTATCGCGCCGAGCTGGAACGCAACCAGAATGTGTGTCCGAAGTGTAACCAGCATATGCGTATCGGCGCGCGCGCGCGTTTGAACGCCTTCCTGGATCAGGACAACCGACAGGAGTTGGGTGACACCCTGGAACCGCAGGATGCACTGAAATTCAAGGATTCCAAGCGTTATAAGGATCGTCTGAGCGCCGCACAGAAAGAGACCGGTGAGAAGGATGCCTTGGTGGTGATCAAGGGGACCGTCAACGGTGTGCCGGTGGTGGCCTGTGCCTTTGAGTTCTCCTTTATGGGTGGCTCAATGGCCTCGGTGGTCGGTGCCCGTTTTGTCAAGGCGGTCGAAGCCTGTCTGGAAGAGCGTCGCGGTCTGGTCTGCTTCTCCACCTCTGGTGGGGCGCGTATGCAGGAAGCACTGTTCTCCCTGATGCAGATGGCCAAGACCAGCGCCGCGCTGGAGCGTTTGAGCCAGGAAGGTTTGCCGTATATCTCGGTGTTGACGGATCCGACCATGGGCGGCGTGTCGGCCAGTCTGGCGATGCTTGGCGATATCAATATTGGTGAGCCGAAGGCGCTGATCGGGTTTGCCGGTCCGCGTGTTATCGAGCAGACCGTGCGTGAAAAGCTACCGGAAGGTTTCCAGCGCTCCGAGTTCCTGCTGGAGAAGGGGGCGATCGACATGATCGTTGACCGCCGCGAAATGCGCCATCGTCTGTCCAGCCTGCTGGCCAAGATGATGCATGTGGATGTCGTAGAGACCCATGAGTAAACCGCGCTCGCCG
The DNA here is from genome assembly GCA_041911695.1 of Aeromonadaceae bacterium. GTDB lineage: Bacteria > Pseudomonadota > Gammaproteobacteria > Enterobacterales > Aeromonadaceae > Pseudaeromonas. The sequence goes on along the minus strand of JAYROM010000012.1, from coordinate 29,242 downwards.
CTGTTGGCTCAAAGCCAGTCATTGTCCGACTGGCTTTCTTATTTGGAGCAGATCCACCCGCAAACCATTGATCTGGGTCTGGCCCGGGTAGGGGAGGTGGCTGAGCGCCTTGGCGTGCGTCAGCTGCCGATGCCGGTGGTGCTGGTGGGCGGCACCAATGGCAAGGGCACCACCTGTGCCGTGCTGGAGAGTATCTACCGTGCTGCGGGTTACCGGGTCGGCGTCTATGCTTCACCACATCTGCTGCGTTACAACGAACGGGTGCGTTTGCTGGGCGAAGAGGCCAGTGACCAGGCCTTGTGTGACGCCATGGCGGCGGTCGAAGCGGTGCGCGGGGAGACCTCGTTGACCTTCTTTGAGTTCGGCACCTTGGCTGCCCTGTGGCTGTTTGCTCGCAGCGGGTTGGATCTGGTGCTACTCGAGGTCGGATTGGGCGGGCGTCTGGATGCCACCAATCTGATTGATGCCGAGGTGTCGGTGGTGACTTCGATTGCGCTCGACCATTGCGATTGGTTGGGCGATACCCGGGAGGCGATCGGCCGTGAGAAGGCCGGGATCTGCCGCGCCGGGCGCCCACTGATCAGTGGTGAGCCACAACCGCCGGTGACGCTGGCCGAAGTCGCTAACGCCACCGGTGCACACCTGTTGCAAGTCGGCCAGGATTTCCAGGCCGGTGATCGACCCGATGGATGGTATTATCAGGGACCTGTTCGCAGCTGGAAGGCGCTGCCTTATCCGGCTATCCCGTGGCAAAATGCGGTGACCGCCTTGGCGGTGGTAGAGCAGATGTCGCTGCCAGTTAGTGATCTGGCCGTGGTGCAGGGCCTACAGCAGGTTCGTCTGGCGGGACGTCTTCAGCCTTGGGGCTCCCAGCCGGATGTCTGGTTGGATGTGGCGCATAATCCGCATGCGGCAGCCTATCTTGCCAGCCGTCTGCGTCAGCATCCTTTGCGAGGGCGCCGACTGGCCGTGGTGGGCATGTTGCGAGACAAGGACATGGCCAGCACGTTGGCTGAACTCGATGGAATCATCGATCTATGGTTCCTCGGCAGTCTGCACGGCCCGCGCGCAGCGACCGCACAGATGTTGGCTGACGTGTTACCGCACCCGGCGCGCTGTTTCGATAGTATCGCAGCGGCCTGGGCGGCAGCGAATGCTGTGGCGACAGCCGAGGATGAGATTGTGGTATTTGGTTCGTTTCACACTGTCGCAGACGTCATGACTACGACAGCTATGACGAGAGGATAAGGCGTTGGCTTCACCGTTTCATAACCGATTGATTGGCACCGTGATTCTGGTGTCAATTGGTGTGATCTTCCTGCCGGATCTGCTGACCGGTAAACACCACAAACCCCAGGTTCCGGTAGACAGTATGCCGTTGAACCCGCAAGAGATTGCTGCCAAGGCGCCAGTCTCCGCTGCTCAGCCGTCGGCCAACACTGTTTCTGGCGCTATCACCTCGCCGGCACAGGGGACCCAGGTCGCACAGGCAGGGTCAAGCAGCACGGCGACGGGGGGCGTGGTCGTTTCTGGCAACAGCCAACCGGCCGCACAGCCCTCCTCTGGCAATCAGGGGGTTGCACTGCAACAGACCAGCGGAGAGTGGACCAGCGAAGAGGTCGCGACTCCAGTTACCGTGCAGGCGCCGGCACATCCGAACAGTGCCGCGACGTTGGCTGCCGCGACAGCGGCTGCGGCCGCCAAGGCGCATCAGACCAAGCCAGTGCAGCCGACCAAGCCACAACCGGTGAAAACGCAACCGATCAAGCCGGTGACGACGGTGGAAGAAAAGGCGGGCGCTGCGCGAGGTTATGACAGTGCGGTGGTTGACGCTACCGGCGCCCAACCAACAACCCAGCCTTCCGCCCAGCCTGCGGCGACGACACCACGCAAGCCGAGTCGCGTTCAGTCTGGCCAAATCCGCTCCTTTGCCGAGGTCATGGCTGATGATCATGGCAGCAACGGCGCCAAGGCGGCCAGCGCCAAACCGGCGGCTACGGCGGTGAACACTGCACCAGCAACCGCCGCAGTGACCGCACCCAAACCGTTACCGACGACCCCGACCACCACGTCGACCGCAGCGGTGAATAAGCCAGCGGTGCCGGCGGCAACCGCCGGGACGGCGTGGGTAATTCAGGCCGGGGTGTTCTCCAGTGCCGATAATGCCAAGTCCCTGGTAGCTAAACTGCGCGCGGGGGGCCTGCCTGCCAGTCTGGTGCCGATTCATGGTGGACTGTACCGGGTGACCGTCGGCCCGGATGTGTCGCGTAGCAATATGGAGTCACTGGTGCCGCGAGTCAGCTCGATTGCGGGCACCTCCGCTAAACTGATCTCCTACGCCGCGCATTGATCTGCGCTGCGGGCGACACCCATTGCGGGGTGTCGCTCTTCTCAATGCGCCCGTCCGGGCGCATGTCTTCTCTGTTCGTCCCCCTATGTCATGTATGAAGGAGCCCGATGATGCAGCACCTGCAATTGGAAAAATTGGTCAACGATATGCTGGCGGTGCAACTGTTTCGTGATTATTCACCAAACGGTTTGCAGGTGGAGGGGCGTAGCGAGGTGCAGCGTATCCTGTGTGGTGTTACTGCCAGTCAGGCCTTGCTGGATGCCGCGGTCGAGCAACAGGTTGATGCGGTGATGGTGCATCACGGCTATTTCTGGGGCAACGAGGCGCCGGCCATCCGAGGGATGAAAAAACGCCGTCTGCAGACCCTGCTCAAGCATGATATCAATCTGTATGCCTGGCATTTGCCGCTGGATGCGCATCCACAGTGGGGAAACAATGCCTGTTTGGGGCGCGAGCTGGGGTTCACGATCACCGGCCCTTTGGTCGCAGGAGACCCAACTTGCCTGCTGATGACCGGCACCGTGGCAACCCCCTGTAGTGGTGCCGCGTTGCAGGCGCAACTACAAACCACCTTGCGTCGCGATGTGCTGCATTGTGGTGACCAGGCGCCCGCCGAGATCCACAAGGTGGCTTGGTGCACGGGCGGGGGACAGAGTTATCTGGCTCAGGCAGCTGAGGCGGGCTTTGATGCCTTTATCACTGGCGAAGTCTCGGAACAGACCATCCATATTGCCCGCGAAATGGGGATTCACTTCTTTGCCGCCGGCCATCATGCCACTGAGCGTTATGGTATTCGTGCGTTAGGCGAATGGCTTGCCAACCAGCATGGGCTGGAGGTCACCTTTCTTGATATAGATAACCCGGCCTGAGGCCTGCCATCTGACCTGATCCTGCAGCCACTGCCACATTGCACTCTGTTGCGGGTCGCTCGCCAGCGCGACTGGCCGGCAGACCTTGGGGGCTCGGCGCGCTAGCGCTTTGTGCGGGGCAGGTTGCCGCTATTGGTGTGGCTGGGATACCCTAGCGTTTCTAATCAGGGAGGAAGCATGGACGCACCGCAACCAAGAGTATTGATGGTGGAGGATTCGGCACCATTGAGTGCGGTGTATCAGGCCTATCTGAAGCAAGAACCCATCACTCTGTCGGCGGTCACCACCGGGGCGGCCGCGTTACAGAGCATTGAGCGTCAACAACCCGATATTCTGATGCTGGATCTACATCTGCCAGATATGAGTGGATTGGAGATCTTGCGCCATCTGCGTGAACACCAAGCTCAAATCAGTACCATCGTGATGACCGCTAACGGCTCGCTCGATCTGGCGGTCGAGGCGATGCGGCTGGGCGCGCATGACTTTATCGCCAAGCCGGTCGATGCCGACCGATTACGCGTCACCTTGCGCAATACCATCGAATATCGTCGACTGAATGCGCTGGTCAGCCGTTATCAGCATCAACTGCAGCGTGAGCGCTTCGAAGGCTTCGTCGGGGCCAGCGTGGCGATGCAGCAGGTCTATCACACCATCGAAACGGCTGCGACGTCGCGGGCCACTATCTTTATTACGGGTGAGAGCGGCACCGGTAAAGAGGTCAGCGCTGAGGCGATCCACCGCCTGAGTGGTCGGCAGGGCCAGTTTGTGGCGCTGAACTGTGCGGCGATCCCACGCGATCTGATGGAGAGCGAAATCTTTGGTCACGTCAAAGGGGCCTTTACTGGCGCGGTCAGTGAACGTGTTGGCGCTGCCGGACGAGCCCAGGGCGGCACCCTGTTTATGGATGAAGTCTGTGAAATGGATCTGGACTTGCAGAGCAAGCTACTCCGTTTTCTCCAGACCGGCACCTTTCAGAAAGTTGGTGGGATGCAGCCGGAGCAGGTGGATGTGCGCATTGTCTGCGCGACCAATCGTGATCCGCTGGTCGAGGTGGCGGCAGGTCGCTTCCGTGAGGATCTCTATTACCGCTTACATGTGATCCCGTTGCAGTTGCCACCGCTGCGTGAGCGCGGTGATGACATCCTGCGTATTGGCGAAACCTTTTTGCATGCGTTTGCTAAAGAAGAGGGCAAACATTTCCGCCTGTTCAATGAAGAGGCGCGTCGACTGCTGATGACCTATCACTGGCCGGGCAACATCCGCGAGCTGCAGAACGTCATTCGCCAGATTGTGGTGCTGTATGATGGGGTGGAGGTGAATGCCACCATGTTGACCCCGGCTTTACGCTCTATCGCCGCGGCGGTGGCGATACCGGGTGCGCTGGTGAGTGCGCAAACGATGGCTACCCCGTCTCCGGAATTGCGGCGGCGGACGATTCGCCCCTTGGCCGCAGTTGAGCGAGAGGTTATTCTTGAAGCAATCGAGTATTGCAGCGGCAATGTACCGCAGGCCGCACGTTTACTCGAAGTCAGTCCATCGACCCTGTATCGAAAATTGCAGGGTTGGCAGGCAGCGGGCCTGTTACCAGACAACAATAATTAATCTGCGGTCACGGGAGAGACATCCATGCAATGGATTGATCATCATGTACTGGCTCAGCTGGGACATGATGTCGGTGAGGCGTTGCTGCCTCATTTGATTAGCCTGTTTGTTGAAGACAGCGCCATGTCATTGGCTGACATGCAGCGAGCCACCGACCGGCAGGATGCTGAAGCCCTGTTACTGCTGGCGCATACCCTGAAATCTGTCTGTGCAACCTATGGCGCGCAGGTCAGCCAACAGCAGGCCAAGGCATTGGAAGCGGCGTGTCGGCAACAGAACTGGCACGACATTGGTATTTATCTCGACGCGTTACAACGTAGCGTGCCGGAGAGTGGCCAAGCGTTGCAGGATTATCTGTTGCAAACCTGAAATAGCTCCCGGCGGCATGACCGGCACCAGGCAGGAACTGTCCATTGAAAGTTGTGACTGAGTATTCGTTACAGCATGACACAGCCGCTGCGGTGGCGGAGATCGCCGCATCCTTATTACAGCGCATGCCGGCGGCCCCTCACCTGTTGTTGTGTTATTTCACCAGTCGACACGATCCGTCAGTATTAAGAGCGGCATTGGCCACCCACTTCCCCGGGACACCGTTACAAGCCAGCACCTCATGTAATGGGGTGCTGACCGGTGCTGGCTATCACAGCGACGATGGATTCGCGTTGGCGGTGTGGGCGTTGCATGATCCGGACGGGGCTTATGGTACCGCGCTGGTCTCCTGGCAGCCGGAGCAACTGGCCGTGTCGGTACCAGCCGTGCTGTATCAGGCGCAATTGCGTGCCCAGCGCCCGGGCGAACTGCCGGCCTTGGTGTGGGTTCATACCACGCGTGGCGCCGAAGAGCGCATCATTGAGCTGCTCGAAAACGAGTTGGGGGCCTCGGTTCCCATCGTCGGGGGTAGCGCGGGGTACAATCTGGCCGATGGGCAGGCGTTTTTACTGGATCAGCAGCAGATTGTCACCCATGGCCTGGGTATCACCCTGTTCTATCCCTCCTGCGAAGTTGCCACCAGTTTCTATTCCGGGTATATGCCGACCTCTCACCGCGCCGTGGTCACCGCTTGTACGGGGCGCGAGATCCTCGAGTTGGATTATCAACTGGCTGCGGATTGCTTCCAGCACTGGTTGCCCGCCAAGGCAGGGGTACTGCCTCGCGAGGAAAAAGTCCTGCTGCGAACCAGTCTCTATCCGCTGGGGCGACTCTCTGGGGGGCAAAGTGGGCAGGCGACCTATAAGCTGTCGCATGTGGAGCGACTGACTGCACGAGGTGGAGTGGTGCTGTACACCGACATCCATGCTGGCGATGTGGTGACCTTGATGCAGGGCCATCCGGATGTGTTGAAAACCCGCATCACCGACAGCGTGCGTCAGACATTGCAGCATGAATATGCGTCGGTGCAGTCGTTGGCCATGCTGACTATCTTTTGCGCCGGCAGTTTGCACTCCTTGTATCCGCAGCCAGAAGCGCTGATGCCATTGATGTATGACTCGCTGCAGGGGGTGCCCTGTATTGCGCCGCTGACCTTTGGTGAGATGGGTCGTAATATGGCCGGAGAGAATATGCATGGCAATCTGATGGTGGCCCACGTGGTGTTTTACCGCCGTCTGGAGGGGCAAGGATGAGTTCGCCCAGTTATGAGGCGCTGCAACACGAGTTGCATGAGACCCGACAGAGCTTGTTACAGGCCGAGGGGCGGTTGGCCAAGCAGCAGGAGGAGAACAATGCCCTGTTGCACGGGATTGCCATCTTGACCCGCTCGCAAGGCATTCATCGTCTGTTCAGTAATCTTATTGATATTTTGCGTCCACTGATTGGCTTCGAGCATGCTGCCGTGTTGTTGGCCAGTCCATTGACCTCGACATTGCGTTGCGAGGCGAGTAGTCATCCGGCGCTGGCCGGTCAGGTCTGGCGCAGTGAGGCGTTATTTCGCCGGGTGTTGGCCGGAGAGACGGTGGCGTTGTTTGCGCCACTCAGAGTGCCCGAGTTTGCTGCTTGTGATGCGGCGGTGCGTGAATTGTTGGGCAGTGCGCTGTTGACCTCGTTGAATCTGGTGCAAGGCAAGTTGATGCTGCTGTGCTGCCATTCGCGGCCGCATGCGCTGGATCTGCAGGCGCGCAGTCTGTTGCAGCGTTACCGGCCGTTGATTGACCAGGCGTTGCTCAACGTGGATTACCGCGCCCGGCTGGAGACCCTGGTACAGGACAAAACCCAGGCCCTGCGGCGTTCGCAGGAGTATTTCCGGCGTTTCGCCGAGATGTCGTCGGATTGGTTCTGGAGCACGGGACCTGATAACTGTTTTATCCCATTCAACCAGGATCTGTATGGCGGGCGGGCCTCGTCAGGATTGATGCGAGAGCTGGCCGGCCATCGATTCACCGACTATCTCACTGAGCGTGAACGCAACAAAGAAGAGAAGTGGCGCCGTTTCCATCAAGAGTTGGCCGAGCGCCGACCGCTGCGCGCGTTTCGTTTTGAGGTGCTGTTCGAAGGGCAGGAGCGCTGGATTGCCATCAACGGTGATCCGTTCTTTGCCGCAGACGGTCACTATGCCGGTTATATGGGCACGGTCAACGATATCACGCGGCAGGTTCGTCGCAGTGAGGAGCTTAAACGCGCCAAGCGCCGTGCCGACACCGCCAACCGCGCTAAATCGCAATTCTTGGCGGTGATGTCACACGAGATCCGCACTCCGATGCAGGCGATTTTGGGGATGCTCGACCTGCTTGAGCAGAGCAATCTCAAGCTGGAGCAGCGAGAACTGATTCATCATGTCACCCATTCCGCTTCCTTGCTGCAGACGCTGCTCAACGACGTACTCGACTATTCACGTATCGAAGCCAAGGCCGTCGAACTTGAGTCGATCCCATTTGCCTTGCGATTTGTCCTGCAGTCGGTCATTGCCCAAATGCAGGAGCAGGCGCGACTTAAGGGGATCACCCTGCGTCTGGAGCTGGATGAGCAGCTGCCAGTCTGGCAATTGGGTGATCCGCTGCGGCTGACCCAGATCCTGTTTAACTTATTGGGCAACGCGATCAAATTCACCAGTCAGGGCGGGGTGATTCTTGGTTTGACCTGTGATCGTGACCGCCTGTTGTTCAGTGTACGAGATACCGGCCCCGGTATTCCGCCGGATCGTTGCAAGGAGCTGTTCCGGCCGTTTCGGCAACTGGACCCCTCGATGACTCGCCGTTTTGGTGGTACTGGCCTCGGGCTGGCTATCTGCCGTCGACTGGTGGAGTTGATGGCGGGTGAGATTGGCGTCGACAGTGAACCGGGCCAGGGGAGTTGTTTCTGGTTTGTCATCCCGCTGCGGATGCCAACCACGGCGGAGTTGCAGCGGGCGCTGGACCAGTCGCCGATTGAGGTGCCGCCGTTGGATATCCTGCTGGTGGAGGACAGTCCGGTAAATCGACAGGTGCTGCAGGCCATGCTGACCCGGCTTGGCCACAAGGTGACGATGGCGGAGCGGGGAAGTCAGGCGCTGGCGTTGGTCCAGTTGCAACCGCAACCACCCGACGTGGTACTGATGGATCTGCGGATGCCGGAGATGGATGGCTTCGAGACCACCCGTCATCTGCAGGCCTCTCACCCGGAGTTGCCGGTGTTGGCATTGACCGCAGATGTGGCGGATGAGGATCGGGCGCGCTGTCTGAAAGCCGGGATGCTGGACTTGATTGGTAAACCGGTGACCTCGATGCGTTTGCAACAGGCGTTACAGTTGGCGGTGATGCAAAAAAAAAGGTCAACCTTGGTAGGTTGACCGAACTTCAGCGGTTGCTGAAGAGAGCACGGGATAAAACTGGTTTACGTCTAGATATATGAAAGATGCGTGCCAACTTTTTTGACTCTGTGATTTTCCTGATTTTATCAGCATTTCGTTTGAGAACGGTTCAATTTGAGTGCGGCCTCAGTTGCAATATGCGAAGCAAATTTGCAAGTTGCAAAAAAACATTCGCGTTATGCAATTTATTCTGCGTGAGATCACCCGGTTGACCCACGATAATGTGTTGAATGATTGTAACGCATCTGTTGCGCAATGGTTGGTTTGCCGCCAACATCCATGGCAAACTGCGAGCTGGTTCCGGTTTAGTGGTATGATATGACCGGCAGATGAACAACCGGTCTGCCTGGTGATGGAGAAAAAAAGATGTCGAGTCTGAGTAATGAAGCGCGCCTGGTCCGTGATGCCCTGCTAGCTCGCGGTCTGGAAACCCCGCGCATCGAGACGTCGTTGTCGGCCAGTGAACAGCGGGAACAAATTGAAGCGCATATGCGTGGGGTGATGGAAATTCTGGGGCTGGATATGCGTGATGACAGCCTGGCGGAAACCCCGCAACGTATTGCCAAGATGTATGTGGACGAGATTTTTTCTGGTCTGGACTATGCCCAGTTTCCAAAGATCACCCTGATTGATAACAAGATGGGGGTCGATGAGATGGTCAAGATCAGTGATATCGCAGTGACCAGTACCTGCGAACACCATTTTGTTACCATCGACGGTATGGCCAGAGTGGCCTACTTCCCGCAATCACGCATCATCGGTCTGTCGAAGATTAACCGTATCGTGCAGTTCTTTGCGCGGCGGCCGCAGGTGCAGGAGCGTCTGACCCAGCAGATCCTGGTGGCGTTGCAGACCCTGCTCGATACTGACCATGTGGCGGTCTCGATCACCGCGACGCACTACTGCGTCAAGGCGCGCGGGGTGATGGACGCCTCCAGCGTTACCACCACCACAGCGCTGGGCGGTAACTTCAAAAAGAATGTGGCTACCCGTCAGGAGTTTCTGGCCCGCGACTGAGAGGTCAGCTGGCCAGTCACTGCGTTATCGCATGCCGCCGTTCCGTGCTGGATCAGGCGGCATGTTCGTTCTGGGGGCTGTTGGCTGGGGTGTCCTCGGCGGCGGCCGGCAGATACGGCGCGATATAGCGGGCGAACCGGCTCGGCTTGAGCCGGTCAAGATCGACCAGCACCAGACCATCCACGCAATCGGCAAAATCCGGATCGGTGCCGAAGTCGATAAAGCTGACGCCGCCCGGCTCGCACAACTCTGTGTACTGCTTATAGAGGGTCGGGATACCACATCCCAGGTTGTCCAACAGGCTCTTTAGCCGGGTCAGGTCACCCAGATAGTTATTGCCATCAAATTGTGCCAGCACCTCGGGCAGCGAGGTGGGATAGGGACGCCGTGAGCGAGCCAGCCCATCCATCGCCGGGAAATAGAGGCGATAAAAGGCAATCAACAGGTCGCGCGCCGGTAACGGCAGGGCGCCGGAGATCGATACCGGCCCAAACAGATAACGATAACCAGGATGGCGGGCCAGGAAGGCGCCGATCCCTTGCCACAGGTAGTCCAGGCTACGACGCCCCCAGTAGGCCGGTTGGATAAAGCTGCGCCCGAGTTCAATTCCCTGCTGCAAGACCTCATCCATCTCGTGGCCGTAATCGAACAGGGTATGGCTATACAGACTGCTATAACCGCGACGCGCCAGTGGTTCTCGGGTCGGGATCAGGCGATAGGCCCCGACAATCTCCAGCGCCTGTGGGTCCCACAGCAGCAGGTGGTAGTAGTCATCATCAAACTGGTCCAGATCGCGGCGCTGACCGCTGCCTTCGCCTACCGCGCGAAAGGCAATTTCGCGCAGGCGGCCGAGTTCGCGCAGGATGGGACTTTGCGCCGCGCCCTGGCGCTGATAGACACAGATCTGTTTGCCATCCGGTGTCATCCCGAGCTGTTCGCATTGGCGGATGGCGCGTAACAACACGCTACGCTCTTCCGGCAGGGCAATCGGTGACTCGGTACGGAATAGCCCGCTCTTGCCTTTAGCCAAGCGATAGAGATGTTTACGAAAGCGCTTGGCCAGCTGGTGCAGGGTCAGATCCTTGTCATACCAGGCACTGTAGGGCACGCGCGCCCCAATGCGCAGGTGGATCCGACCACGACGATGGGCAAACATCTCGCGCACCAGCAGCAGGGTGGCAAGCGGCTTGTACAGCATCGAGGTCAGATAAAACAGTGGCGAGTTCCGACCGCGCACATACAGCGGCACGATGGGCGCGCGGGCGCGGGCCGCCAAGCGCAAAAAGCCACTGTGCCAGCGGCCATCGCGCACCCCTTGCGGGCGCAGGCGCGAGACCTCACCGGCGGGGAACAGGATCAGGGCCTTGCCCTCCGCAAGGTGCTGGTGCAATGCCTCAATCTGTTGGCGTCCAGTGCGGTTGTTCATATTGTCGACGGGCAACAGCAGGGGTGATAACGCCTCGACATGCGATAACACCTGGTTGGCAACGATACGCACATCCGGGCGGACCCGGGCCACCACGCGCAGCAGGGCCATGCCATCCAGCGTACCGATCGGGTGGTTGGCCACCAGCACCACCGGGCCGTGTGCGGGGATATGCTCCAGCTCGTTGTTATCGACTTCGCAAGCAAAGTCAAAATAGCTGAGCACCTGTTCAACAAAGTCCAGTCCGGTCAGTTGTGGGTAGCGGGTGGAGAATTGCTGAAAGTCATTTTCATACAGCAGGCGGCGCAACATGGCTTTGCACCACGGGCTGCGAGAATACGGGGGCAGGTATTGGTGAAGCAGGGCATCGACGCTGAACATGGCACACCTCCGCAGTGAGTCGAAGGTAGCTTGTCCAGCGTCGATGACGCTGTGTGGTCAGTTTTATGACGACTGGGTGACAGTCAAACGGGCCATCTCGACCAGGGTTTGTGTCGATTTACGCAGTGACTCGACCGGCAGAAACTCGTGGCGGCCGTGGAAGTTATGTCCACCGGTGAAAATGTTCGGGCAGGGCAGCCCCATAAACGACAGGCGGGCACCATCTGTACCGCCGCGGATCGGCGTGATCTTCGGCGTTACCCCAGCGGCTAGCATGGCCTGCTCGGCCATGGCGATGATTTGCGGGTGTGGTATCACCTGCTCGCGCATATTGCGATAGCTCTCACGCAGGGTCAGCGAGAACCGCGGTTGATCCAGCTTGGCGTTCCAGGCATCGACCTGCGCCTGCAGGAAGGCCTGGCGTTGCTCAAAATGGTCAGCGTCGAAGTCACGCACGATATAGGTCAGGCTGGTCTCTTCCACACCACCAGCGATATGGATCAGGTGATAGAAACCGTCGTAGCCGTCAGTAGCTTCCGGTGTCTCACCGGCCGGCATGGCGGCATGAAAGCGGGCAGCCAGGGTCTGGCTGTTGATCATGATGCCCTTGGCGGTACCCGGATGCACGCTCTTGCCCTGGACGTGGATGGTGGCGGTCGCGGCATTGAAGTTTTCATATTCCAGTTCGCCAATCTCACCGCCATCGACGGTATAGGCCCACTTGGCCGGGAAGCGGTCCAGCGGGAACAGATCGGCACCCCGGCCAATCTCCTCATCCGGAGTAAAGCCCAGCCAGATGTCGCCATGCGGAATTTCCGGATGGGCAAGCAGATATTCTGCGGCGGTGATGATGGCGGTGATCCCGGCCTTGTCATCCGCGCCGAGCAGGGTATGGCCATCGGTAGTGACCAGATCCTGGCCGATATAGTGGTTCAACGCCGGAAACTCAGCCGGGTCGAGCACAGCACCGCTGTCACCTAACGCAATCACGCCACCCTGGTAGGCGGTGATGATCTGCGGTTTGACGCCACTACCGGAGAAATCCGGGGCGGTATCCATATGCGCGATCCAGCCAATTGCCGGTGCCGGTTGAGACGTGGTTGCTGGCAGCAGGGCGGTCAAATAGCCGTTATGGTCCAGTGTTACCTGTTGCAGGCCCAGCCCGAGCAACTCTTCAGCCAACTGGTGTGCCAGGGTGAGCTGACCGGGGGTGGAGGGGCAACTGGACTCACGCTCGTCGGATTGGGTGTCCACGGTGACATAACGTAGAAAGCGGGAGAGCAGATTTTCCATGATGATATTCACTTCATATTCGGGAACCGACAGTATGCCGAGCTCACCAGCGACTATTCTTGCGCAAACGCATGTTTTCAGTGACTTATGCTGAGGACTCCGGTGTGATTGCCCTAACCTGCGGCGATTCCCTATCATTGGCAGACTGCTGTCTAATCAAGGATTGCGGTAATTATTCATTCAGTGTTCATGAATACTCATTTATGCTGTTTCCATCGTTAAATGTGGTGTTTTCGGCGACTGGATTTCCATTGGTAAATGAAAAAAACTGTGTGTAAACTCCGCGCCATTGCAGGCCACTCCCTATGGCGGTGGCATCTGTGCGGAGAGGCCCTTCGATCCTGGATCGCGGGGCTTTTTCTCTACCGATGTCATGCATGCGCTGAACCTGGGTGGCCAGCACCAGTAGTCTGCGGTTGTCGCCTTGTCAGGCGGCAGCACAGTGAGCCCTGCGGGGCAATCAAACCATGAGTTGCTCATGGGAATGAAAAAGGCCTGACTTCGTTTCAGACGGGGCTGGCAACAGCTACCCCAGCGCCCGTGCGGTGGCGTGGTCGCTGGATTGTTATTTGGCCGATAACGATCTCCCGGACGGAGATCTTATTGCGAGGCATATGCCCATGACGAACTGGTCCTCTGCGGACGCACTCAAGGTCTATAACCTGCCCTATTGGGGCGGTGGCTTTTTTCATCTGGACGACAATGGCAATGTCGTGGTGGCGCCGGACAAGCGTCGCCCTGAACACCGGATTGCGCTGGTGGATGTTATCTCCACGTTGCGTGAGCAGGGGTACGCCGCCCCTGTGCTGTTACGCTTTCCCGATATTATCAAGAGCCGGGTTGACGGACTGTTTAATGCCTTCCAGCAGGCCATCGAGAGCTACGGCTACGAAGGTCGCTATCAGTGCGTCTATCCGATCAAGGTAAATCAGCAGAATCAGGTAGTGGAGTCCATTGCCCAGGCCTATGACGACAAACCGCGTCTCGGACTGGAAGCCGGCTCCAAACCGGAACTGCTGGCCGTGCTGTCGCATCGTCACCCGCATGGGACGGTGATCGTCTGCAACGGCTACAAGGATCGCGAATATGTTCGCCACGCCCTGTTGGGTGGGTTGATGGGCCATGATGTCTACATCGTGGTTGAGAAGCCCTCCGAGCTGGAGCTGATCATCGAAGAGGCGGCACGACTGAATGTGGCGCCGCGTATCGGTGTGCGAGCCCGTCTGGCGCATCAAAGTGCCGGCAAGTGGCAGTCCAGCGGTGGCGAGAAGTCGAAGTTTGGTCTCTCTTCGGCGCAGATCCTGCGTCTGGTAGAGCGGCTGCGTCAGCTGGGTAAGCTGGAGTGGCTGCAACTGGTGCACTTCCACCTTGGCTCGCAGATTGCCAACATCCGTGACATCCAGGGCGGGATCCGCGAATGCGGTCGCTTCTATGCCGAACTGCGCCGTCTGGGTGCGGGGATTGATGTGGTGGACGTGGGCGGCGGTCTGGGCGTGGACTATGAAGGGTCGCGTTCACAGAGCCATTGCTCTGCCAACTACAGTTTGCGTGAATACGCCAACAATGTGGTCTGGGGCATTGGGGATGTGTGCCGCGAATTCGATTTGCCGCATCCGACCATTATCAGTGAGTCGGGTCGTGCTATCACCGCCCACCATGCGGTGCTGATCTCCAATGTGATCGGCACCGAGCAGGTGGAGGCCCGCGAACAGGCGGCGCCGAGCGATGAGGCGCCATTGCTGCTGCAGAATATGTGGCGCAGCTGGATGGAGCTGAACGAGGAAGATCCCGGTTTGCTGGAAATTTTCCACGATTCAGTGGCTGATCTCGCCGATGTGCACAGCCAGTACACCATGGGCATGTTGACCCTGCCGGAGCGCGCCTGGGCCGAAGAGTTGCACTTGAACCTGTGTCTGCGGGTCAAGGAGTTGCTCAACCCGGTGAACCGTCAGCATCGAGCCATGCTGGATGACCTCAACGAAAAGCTGGCGGACAAATGCTTCGTCAACTTCTCGCTGTTCCAGTCGTTGCCGGATGCTTGGGGGATTGATCAGATCTTCCCGGTGATGCCGCTGTCCGGGCTGAATCGTCCGCCAGTGCGTCGCGGGGTGGTGCTGGATATCACCTGTGATTCCGATGGCATGATCGACCACTATGTGGACGGGGTTGGTGTGGAGTCCACACTGCCGATGCCGGAGTTCTCCGATGATGAAACCTGCTATATCGGTTTCTTCCTGGTTGGGGCCTATCAGGAAATTCTGGGCGACCTGCATAACCTGTTTGGCGATACCCACAGTGCTGACGTGCGTCTGGATGCAGATGGCAAGCCGGTGATTACCCATGTGGTACACGGTGATACCGTGGAAAACCTGCTGCGTTACGTCAACATCAATCCGGATCGTATTCGTCAGAGCTATGAAACGCTGGCGTCGCATCCGTCGCTGGATGCTGAGACCCGTCAAGCGCTGCTTGAGGATCTGGATGCCGGCCTGCACGGCTATGCCTATCTGGAAGACTAAGCCGCTCATGTAGCTGCTTGCCACCAGCCAGACGCCAAGGCGACGGCTGGTGTGATTCGAGCCCCGTACGGTGACCCCGGCGGGGCTTTTTCTTTTGGTGCAGGCAGTTTGCTAATAGTTCGCTAAGCTGGGGCAGGTAGAGTAGGCCGGTTGGCAAGTGATAGCATGATGTATTGGTCGTGGCAGGGGTTGCGACAGGAGCAGTGGAATGAAGATTCTGGTCGTTGAGGATGATGTGCTGCTGCGCGAAGGGCTACAGCAGGCAATGCAGCATGAACACTACAGTTGTGACACAGCGTCGACCGCACATGAGGCCGACTCGCTGATGCGCAGTGTGGAGTACGGACTGGTGCTGCTGGATCTGGGGTTACCGGATGGCAATGGCCTGCAGTTATTACGCCAGTGGCGGGCGGCGCATCTGGATGTACCGGTATTGATCCTGACGGCGCGCGATTCGCTGCAGGACAAGGTGCAAGGGCTCGATTTGGGGGCCGATGACTACCTGAGCAAGCCGTTTGCTCTTGCCGAGTTACAGGCGCGGGTGCGAGCCCTGTTGCGCCGGCATCAGGGCAAGGCGTCAAACCAGCTCACCAATGGTGGACTGGTGGTCGATATGGAACAACGCCAGGCCTGTCAGGATGGGGACTTGCTACCACTCACCCGTCGTGAGTATGCCCTGTTGCGACGGCTGATCATGCAGGTCGGGCAGGTGGTGAGTCGTGAGCGGCTACAGACCGATCTTTATGACTGGCAGGATGATATTGGCTCCAATGCCCTGGAGGTGCATATCCATCATCTGCGCCGCAAGCTGGAGAAACAGCATATCCGCACTGTGCGCGGTGAAGGCTACTGTCTGGAAAAGGTCACGGATACGGAGCGCGAGGTATGAGGTTTCGCGAGCGCTGGCGTGGGTATAGTCTGCATAAGCGGCTGGTGTTGCTGCTGGCGTTGGTGATGATGGTCTGCCAGATGATCTCAATTGTCTGGGTATGGCATGAGAGTCAGGAGCAGGTGGAAAAATGGGTCAAACGGACGTTGCAGCCAGGCTATATGAACCGGGCTCACAACCGTGAACAGCGCGAAATCATCGGTGCCTTGCTTGTCCCGAATGTATTGATGACCGGGCTGGCGCTCGGGTTGGCGTCGCTGGTGATCACCTGGTTGACCATGCCGTTGGCGGATTTAGTCCGTCTACTTAACCAGCGCTCGGCGAGTAACCTCAAGCCGCTGGCGCTCAATCAGTCCGGCAGCGAAATCGATACCGTGGTTCTGGCCATCAATGATCTGCTCGCGCGGCTTGACCTGTCCGTGACCCGTGAACGCCAGTTCTCGGCCGATGTGGCGCATGAACTACGCACCCCGTTGGCCGGTATTCGCCTGTCACTGGAATTGATGGCACAACAGGGGCAGTGCGGGACTGAACCCTTGGTGCAACGACTCGATAGCCTGAATCACACCATCGAGCAGTTGCTGCAGTTGGCGCGGCTGGAACGCAAGCTGATCA
Organism: Aeromonadaceae bacterium; assembly: GCA_041911695.1. Taxonomy (GTDB): domain Bacteria; phylum Pseudomonadota; class Gammaproteobacteria; order Enterobacterales; family Aeromonadaceae; genus Pseudaeromonas. The sequence goes on along the minus strand of JAYROM010000012.1, from coordinate 12,500 downwards.
TTGGTGAGAGTGAACAGCTGGACTGGGGCGAACAGGTTATCTTGCCGCTGTTGCCAGAGCTTGAGCGCATGTTGGCGCGTCGCGGACAATCACTGCAGCTGTCTTTGTCGCCGGCCACCATGTATGGCGACATCACGCTGCTGCAACTGTTGGTGCGTAATTTGGTTGAGAACTGTGCGCGCTATGCCGATGCGGATCGGCCGGTCACGCTGTCGATTGCATCGATCAGCGGTGAACAACCGCTGGTGCGCTTGGTGATGGAGGATGAGGGGCCGGGCGTTGATGAGAGCAAGATCCAGCGATTGACCGAGCCCTATGTGCGGCTGGATCAGCGCGGGAATGGCAGTGGTCTGGGGCTGAATATTGTCGCCAGGGTTTGTCACATTCATCAGGCCAGCCTGCAGTTTATTAACCGTAGCGACCGTAAAGGGCTGCGCATCTGTATCGAGTTTCCGCAGCATTTGATCCACTACACGCCAGAGGCTGTGCAGCATAGGGCCGAGTAAACCGCAGTGCCCTGTGGCGTCAGATAATCGGATAGGCGGCCTGGTATCCTCCGCGCATTTTTCGATGGTTTGGAACCCTAGCTTCGCATTCAGGCTGACCAGGCTTCACCGATCCTGGCCTCGGCATACCAGTCCAGCACAGTAGTGGCCAGCGGCTCGGCCTCGGCGGGGAAGCCGCTCAGAAACGCCGCGGCTTGCAACGGGCCGGGTTTGACCTCAAAGAAACAGCAAGGCTGATGGATATAGAGCGCATGAGGTTGAGCGGGGGGGAGCTGTATCACATCTCCGGGTTGCAGGGCGTGGCGGGCTTGCAGTTGACCGGCAGTGGTAAAACACAGCAGATCCAGCGAACCCTGAAGCGGGATCAAGATCTCCCATTGTGTCGGGTGGCAATGCGGCATGAATCGTGAACCGGGCTGGGCGGCAATCACCAATCGGTGCACCGCATCCTCTGGGCCGGGATGCCACAGTTCATGTACGCGCAGTCGTGGGGCGAGGGCGGCTTGCTCGAGCATTGACTGGCGGTGGGCGGGAGAAATTTCGCGTTGCATCGGGCGCTCCAAAAAAGATTCAAGTCCATCAAAACTGTGTAAACCGGCTTTCCGGAGTTTGCGCTGACGCGCAATTGTGGGCAAGGGGCTTTGCTAAGGTGGAGTCCTGAACACTCAGTCGTATCAGAAGGAAAGTGGCATGCGTTTGACCCAACTTAACCAGCCGTCGTTTCTGCAGGACCTGCGGATGCTGGCATTGTTTGACCCGGCCAATCTGGAGCAGGGCATCAAACTTCATAGTGACTCGGACGCGGAATTGCAGGCAGCTGCCTCACGCCTGCACCGCAATGGCATTCTTACCGATGTGGATGGTGGCTATCTGACGCCGTTCGGGGTGACCTTGGTCGAGCATCTGGACCACCTGCTTACGGCACTAGTACCTGCTTACTCGCCGAATTAAGTTGTAGCAGATCCAGCTTCTCCAGTGACCAATCCGGCTGCTGCGACGGTTGGTAGCGTAGCGCACAGACAAAACTGACCGGCGGGGTACCCTGCCGGTCCTCTCCCGTGACCAGCCACAACACCGCAGGGGGTTGTGGCGCCTTCGTTTGCACTACATGCAGCCCCATCAGATGCCCGAGCCGTACACTGACATACTGTAAACAGAGGTCAGCCGCTTCTTGCTGGCGGGCGGCCGCAACGGCAGCTGCTGGTGTTGCTGACAGTGAGGCATGTACGGACATCCCTATCAGCAACAGTGGCCACCACCCGGTACAGAGACGGGCGCGGCTCATGCTTTGCGCTGCCGAGACAGAGGATGACGCCAGTGGATTTGCCCTGGCAATAGCTGGGTAGCACTCTCCAGCGGTTGCTCGTTGATCAGCCGGTTGATCATCTGATAACTGCGACTGGCCAATGCCTCGTTGTCCTGGGCAATGGTGTCGATCCGCAACGGCAGGCAATCAAACAGATAGTGATCGTCGAAACTGCACAGGTGGATATCGGCATCCATCAGCTGGTGCTGATTCATATAACGCAGCACCCCTTCGAGCAATCCGCAGGCGGCGGTGAACAGCGCCTTGGGCGGGCGCCCCAGTTCATTACACAGCGTGGCCATGCGCTCGTAGGCCGAACTTGGGCTGTACTGGCCGTGCAGCACCCAGCCTGGTTTCGGCTCGACCCCGGCGCGTTGCAGGCCGAGTTCATAACCGGCCAGACGCTCGCGACTGGGGCCCAGTCGCAAAGGGCCGCCCATATAATAGACCTCGTCTGGATGCAGGCTGGCCAGGTTTTCGACCATTTCAGCGGTCGACTCGACCGAGTCAGTAATCACCCACGGCAATCGTGTTTCTTCAATCCGCCGATCCAGCAGGACCACCGGTGTGCGTTCGCTGATCTTCTGATATTCGGTATCCAGCACACTGCTGGAGGCGACGATCAGGCCGTCCACCTGGCGCTGGATTAGACTGTTGACCGCCATCATCTCCTGGCTGGGGTTTTCGTCTGAACAGGCAATCAGCAACTGCTGGCCGGATTCGCGGCACAGGGTTTCCAGTTCGCGACTGATGGAGGCGAAGCCGTAGTTGGTCATCTCCGGCACCACCAAGCCCAGTGTGCCGGTGCGGGTGGCCTTGAGCGAACGCGCATGCAAGCTGGGCTGGTAGTGGTGTTCGGCGGCAATGGCCAGTACCCGGTCACGGGTCTCATCGGCGACCCGATACTCCTTGCTGCGACCGCTCAACACAAAGCTGGCGGTGGCCTTGGAGACCCCCGCCAGTCTGGCGATATCACTGATAGTCAGGCGTTTTTTCTGATTCACGACAATAGGTTGCAACAGAATGGAATGGTTCATTCTATCACGCACGCACTCAGCGGCCAGTGCTGCAATACCAGTTCTGTGCTACCGCGCCCGGCCAAAGTGACCGCCGTTGCCGTACTGGCCGGAAAATAGCGACTGCTCATCACTGCTTGTCCGTGATTGATAAAGATTTCGACACTGGAGCGATCGCACAACAACTGCAGGTGTTGCAGCGCTCCGCGCCAGTAGCGGTACTCCAGATGACCATCCTTTAACGATGGGCGGCTCAATATCAACCGCTGTCCGTCCCATTCCAGCCATAAACTATCACCCAGCGTCAGGCAGAACGGTTCGTTATCGCGGGGGGTGATTTGCAGTTCAGCACTGGCCATTGGCAGGGCAGGCAATCTGTTCGCATGGCCTTGCCAGCAGGTTTTTTCACCGCGCAATGCCACCAGTTCACGCGCCGGTCGTTGGTATAGCCAGCCGTGTTCAACGTGCAACTCGCGCGGACAGGTCATGATATGTACCCATCCATACGCCAGGGTCGGGTGCAGGGTTTCGTCCTGTTCAGGGACGCCCATCCAGCCGAACAGCAATCGGCGGCCGTCAGCGGTGTCTGTGGTCTGCGGCGCATAGAACTCGAAGCCGGCATCCAGCTCATGGAAGTCGCCATGACGGAAGGTGACTGCCTGCAGGTCGAGATCGCCGGCAAACCAGCCACACTGGAAGCGGTTCAGCCACTGCTCCGCTTGCGGCATTAACCCCTGCGGGCAGGTGAGCAGAATCGCCTGGCCATCCAGCCGGAACAGATCCGGGCACTCCCACATATAACCGAAGTCGCCCAAGCCGTTCAGCCGGCTGCCGGCCAATTCACCGCAGTTGTGCCATTGCTGCAGGTCAGGACTGCTTAGCAGCAGCACCTTCCCTTGTAATTGCGGGTCTTGGGCGGCCAGCACCATCCACCATTGTCCGTCTTCAAACCAGACCTTGGGGTCGCGCACATGGCCGGTATAACCAGCGGGCAGCGGATAGACGGGGCCCAACTTGTCATAGGTGCCGTCCTCGCGGGCGCGCGCTAGACACTGCCAGGCGGTGCGGCCGCCATCCGGGTACTTGACGTTGCCGGTGTAGATCAAGGTCAGGCGGCCGTGGTCATCCACTGCCGAGCCGGAGTAGCAGCCGTGGCTGTCGTAGTCATCACCGGGCACCAGTGCGACCGGCTCGTGCTGCCAGTTGACCAGATCGGTTGAGCGCCAGTGGCCCCAGAACTTGGCGCCGTGGGCGCAGGCCAGCGGGTTCCACTGGTAGAACAGGTGGTAGTGGCCTTGAAAGTGGATAAAGCCGTTGGGGTCATTGAGCAGACCGACCGCCGGCGCCAGATGCCACAACGGCCGGTGAGGGTCACCGGCCGCGTGGACCTGCCCGGTCAGTAACGACCGGGCAAGCAGATTAAGACGAGTGGTGGGCAAACTCATGCTTCACTTTCCGTCTGATAACGCAGGACATAGGAGAGGACGAAGGCGGCACCGAAGGCAATCACCATCCCAATCAGATAGTTGATCACGCCTTGCGGCTGGACGATGGCGATCCCCGGGATACCGGTCAGACCGACCGCAGTCATGCCGACATGGGTACCGACCACATAGGCGCCACCCAGCGCGCCACCGGCCAGTGCGGCGAGGAACGGCTTGATGAAGCGCAGGTTGATACCGAAAATCGCGGCTTCAGTGATCCCGAGCAGACAGGAGAGGGCAGACGGGACGGCAATCGCGCGTACCTTGACATCCTTGGTCTTGAAGTAGACCGCCAGACAGGCACCGCCCTGCGCCACGTTGGCCATGGCCCAAATTGGCAGCAGGAAGTTGACTCCGATATGCGGGTTACCGAGCAGACCCGCTTCGATGGCGTGGAAGCTATGGTGGATACCGGTGATGACAATCGCCGAGTAGGTGCCACCGAATACCAGCCCAGCGACCCAGCCGGCGTGGCCGATCAGAGTGTTAAGGATGAAGGAGATGCCGTCACCCAGTGCACGGCCAGCCGGGCCGATAAACAGCAGGGCGACAAAGCCGGTGATGATGACCGTGAGGAACGGGGTCAGGATCAGGTCCAGCGCGTTCGGGATCACGCGGCGCAGGCGCTTCTCGACCAGGCTCATAAACCAGACTGCCAGCAGCACCGGGAAGACGGTGCCCTGATAGCCGATCATCGCCACATCCAGACCGAAGAAGTTCATGGTCTTGAAGCCGCCCGCCACGCCCCAGGCGTTGGTCAGTGCCGGGTGGGTCAGGATGCCGCCCAGGGTGGCGCCAAGGTAGGGGTTACCGCCAAATTCGCGCGCGGCGGTGAAGCCGATCAGCACCGGCAGGATGATAAAGGCCGCCGAGCTGAACATGTCGAGCATGATAAACAGGGCGGAGTCCGGATTGGCCCAACCATAGGTGCGTACCATGCCGAGCAGCCCCATCAGCAGACCAGAGGCGACGATGGCCGGAATGATCGGCACGAAAATGTTGGACAGCAGACGCGCCACGCGCTGTAGCGGGTTCAACTTCTGCGCGGCCAGATCGGCGACTTCACCCTTGCTGGCTTCGCTGATGTTGGCGACCTTGATGAATTCGGCATAGACCTTATTCACCAGACCGGTACCGAAGATGATCTGGATCTGACCGGCGTTGCTGAAACAACCTTTAACACCGTCAACCTGTTCGATCGCCGACTTGTTGACCTTGCTGTCGTCCTTGAGTACCAGGCGCAGGCGGGTGGCGCAATGCGCGGCACTGGCGATGTTGTCGCTGCCACCGAGCAGGGGCAGCAGGGCAGTAGCAGTGGCGTTGATATTCATTATCTAAACCTCGTAAAAGTCCGGAGTATTCCCTTCCGACAAGCGGAGTATGTCGTATGGGCGGGCGCCTGTCGCGGCGCCCGCCGATAAATCAGAACCAGGTTTCCATCTGGGCGCCGAAGTTCCACTTGCCGCCGGATTTGAAGCCGGTGCTGCCGAAGTCGTCGCTGCTGGCGTAGTTATCCAGCTCCTTGCTCCAGTTCATCCAGGTGGCGAACACACGCAGCTCCGGACGGCTGAAGAAGTTGCCGATATCGCCAGCCTTGAGGGTCGGTGCGAAGGTCAACTTGTAGAAGCTGCCCTTGACCGCATTGCGGCTGTTGTAACCGTTCGGGTCCAGATCCATGTACTGGTAGCTGGCTTCCCACGCCAGGGCGAAGTTCTCGTTCACTTCACGAATTACGCGACCGTTCACGGTAGCCCAACGGTAGTCATCGCCACTCACATAGCGATCTTTGCTCTGCTGGGCGAGCAGGGCCGGGGCGACACTCCACTTGCTGCCGAGCGCCGTGGTGCCATAGCTGGCAAAGCGCACGGTATTTGCCTTTTCACCCAGGCTGCTGGCCGAGCCCAAACCCTTAACCTCGGCACCCAGGCCGTGGCCATACAGCATGGCAGCCTTGAAGGTCCCGTCACGCAGGCCATAGAAGCTGGTGCCGTGGTAGGCCAGCATGGCGTGGTAACCGGTGTCGGCCACCGTGGTATCGCCAGCGGTGCCGGCATTGGTATTGGCGTCGTTATCGCGGGCGCGCAACCCGTTCAGCATCAACTGCCACGGGCCGAAATAGTTGTTGGCGGTCAGGATATAGCTCTGGATATCGCTGTTGACATCATCGACGGCGCCATAGCTGCGACCATAGATCGAGAAGTTACTCTTGGTGTTGCCCGTCCACTGGACGTCGTAGACCCCAGCGCCGGTACCGGCCAGGAAGACGATGTCCGAATCCAGCCAGTGGATATCAAAGTTATCACGGTCAAAACGCTTACCGGCCCAGAAGGTACTGTTGGCCAGCGCACCGCCGAAGGCCGGCAGTTTGCCCAGCTCGGCAAACGCCTGGCGGACATTGACCTGGCTGCTGCTGGAGGTCCAGTCGTTGTAGCTCTTCTGGCTGTCAGCCAGCATGATCTTGTAGCGGGTGGTGGCGCCATTGGTCAGGGTGCTGCGTTTTTCCAGATTGGCTTCAACATAGGTGTCCGGCTCGTTACCGAGACGACCGACCGCACCGCCGGTTTCGCCGGCTGGGGTGAGGTATGGGCCACCCTTGGTGCCGGTACCGTTATCACCAATCAGCAGACCAGAACGGGCATAACCATGAAACTCGATACCTGACGTGGCATCTGCTTTCTGGTTGAGGGCGGTGGTGGTCTCTACCGCCTTGGTGCTGGCGGCTTCGGCGCTGGCGGCACGTTGTTCGGCAGCATTGGCGCGCTGTTCGGCGGCGGCCAGACGTTGTTCCAGCGCGGAGAGACGGGTTTCCAGGTCAGCATCAGTGGTGGCCAGGGCGGCGCTACTGGTGCAGGCGAGTGCGATGATGCAGGCAAGACGACTCAGTTTCATAGTTTCTTCCTTGTTATGTCGGTAGGGTCGAGGTTGGTTTAGTGTTTAGCTAAACCGGTTTTGCAATGTGGTCAGCCTAGCCACAGTTCAAAGCGGCGGCAATGCTGAAATGCATTGGCATGTTGGCTTTGTGATCAGGGCTGCAAATTGCCGGTAAATGGGCTGGTGATGGGGTCTATTGGTCAGTACAACGTGGCGCTGAGAGCGCTGAAAGTGGGATGTAGCAAAGGGTAAAAGAGGGTTAAACAAGCGGCTGAACAGTTTATGTTGTTTAGCAAAGTGGGGCAGACAAAAAAACGCCGGGTTGGGGGCCCGGCGACGCAAACCGCTGCAGGTCAGGACTTAACTGTTCGGCGCAGCAAAAAAGGCTTCCAGTTGCTGACGGTTTGGCAGCGCGGTCATCGCACCGCGTGCCGTGGTGGCCAGCGCACCACATGCTTGGGCTTGCTGGACAATTTCCAGCAGTATCGGCGGACTCGGCCAGTGGGCATTTTCCGCCAATCCGGCCAACAGGCCGGCGACAAACGCATCGCCGGCGCCCGTGGTATCAACCGGTTGAACTTTGCGGGTGGGCAGATGACGCAAGGGTTCGGCCGGGGTGGCCAGCATGACCCCCTCACCACCGAGGGTGACCAGCAACAATTTGAAGCCATAGCGGCGTTGTAACTGCTCGATACCTACCTCCAGGTCATCGGTATCGGTCAGCCAGGCCAACTCTTCCGTCGAGAGTTTGACCACGTCGGCATAGGCCAGGGCGGTATCTACCCAGTGGCGCTGATCATGCGGATTTTCCCAGACGGCCGGGCGTAGGTTGGGGTCAAAGCTGACATAGCCACCCGCCGCATGGATGGCGGTCATCGCCTGTAATGCAGTACTGCGCGAGGGTTCCCGAGAGAGGGCAATCGAACACAGATGCAACCATTCGCCTGGTGCAAAGGTCGGCAGATCACTCACCTGCAAGAACAGATCGGCACTCGGACGGACCAGAAAATTGAAGCTGCGTTCGCCGTGCTCATCGAGGTCAACGACCACGGTCGAGGTGTTATGCGCGGCATCCCGTTGCAGTGCGCCGATCTCTACCTGCTCCCGTTGCAGGGTCTGCTGCATAAAGCGGCCAAATGGATCATCGCCTACGCGGCCGATAAAGGCGCTGTGCCCAGCCAGGCGGGCGATACCGACCGCGACATTGGCGGGGGCGCCACCAGGACATTTCAGATAGCGGCCGGCGTCGTCGGGGACCAGATCCACCACGGCGTCACCCAGCACCCATACGCGATGTGACATGCTCGTATCCTCAAAACCAAATCTGTCACAACGATAGCTAAACCGGTTTTGCAAAGCAATCATGAATCTGCGCTTTGGGGGGGATGCGCCAATGGAGTGAGATCTGGCGCACAATGCGAAGTGGAAAGCAGTGCTAAGGCCGCCGCCATAGGGGGCTTACATTATGCTGAAGAGAGGCCGGTGGTCACCGGTAGGAGAGGCTAAAGGAGCCAGCTATGATCCGCGATGCGACCCCGTCTGATGCGCAAGCGATTTGTGCCATTTACAACCACTATGTGGAGAATCAGGAGCCCGGCTTTGAAGCGGAGCCGCTCAGTGTGGAAGCCATGGCGGCACGGATTGCGTCGATCAGTGCGCTGTATCCCTGGCTGATCTCGGTCGAAGGCGGCAAGGTGCTGGGTTATGCCTTTGCCTGTGCCTGGCAGGGGGCGCCTGCATATCGCTATACCGTGGCCTGTCAGGTTTATCTGACTCCGGCTGCTCGTGGCCAAAACTTGGGAACCGTGCTGTATCGCGAATTGCTACCACGCTTGCGTGAGGCGGGGTTCCATTTGGCGGTCGCTACCATCAGTTTGCCGAATGCAGCCAGCGTGCGTTTGCATGAAAAGATGGGGTTCCGTAAGGTCGCCCATTTTCTGGAGGTCGGCTGCAAGGGCAAAGAGTGGGTCGATGTTGGTTGCTGGCAATTGGCGCTGGCACGCTTTAAGCCGGCAGTGGATGAGAGGCGGGACTAGGGCAGGGCGTCGTGGCGCCCTGCTGTGTTGGGTTGATCTGCGGTCTGTTCAACGCACGCTGGCGGCGGTGCTCGGCGCATAGGCCAGCAGGAACGCCTCAATGGCGCGCGCAACAATTGCACCCAGGCGGTTCTCATCCGGCATGGGTTCAGCGCCGAGGACGCACGGCTCAATCAGTTCTGCTTCCAGTAATCCTTTGAGATGCACGGCCGTGACCCAGGGATCGGCTTGCCGCAACCGGCCGCGCTGCATCTGACCGGCCAGATAGTCCGCGACCAGCATCCAGCCCTTTTTCGGGCCGCGTTGGTAGTATTCGCGTCCAATCGCCGAGCGGCCGGCCTCATGGTAGATGATGGTCTGCAACCCGAGGACCTCGGGGGTCAGGCGGAATTGCAGATAGTGTTCGCCCAAGCGTAATAGCTGCTCATTAATAGGCTGTTCAGATTGTAATGACGTGAAGGCATCCGCAATCTTCTGCTTGCCGAATTCGTCGATCACCGCCGCAAACAACTCTTCCTTGGAACTGAAATAGTTATACAGCGTGGCTTTGGAGCCACCGACACGGCTGGCGATCTCAGCCATCGAGGTATTTTCAAATCCTTGCGCAGTAAAGGCTTCGCGGGCCACCTCGATGATGGCCTGTCGGCGTTCTTCGGTCTTGACGCGCATAATCCCCCACGTTTTTTAAGTGAACTAACCAGTACAGTTTTGCTTGACGCGCCGACCTTGTCAAATTATAACTAAACCGTACAGTTCAGTTATGAGGAAGTCCCCGTGCTCCGTCCGCCGCTTTGTTCCGCCGTTGTCCGCCCATTTGGTCGGACAACCATCGGGCTGTCTGTCGTCTTGGTGATGTTGACCGCCTGTGCCCACCATCCAGATTTACCTACCGATCGCTTGCATGACGTCAAAGAGTTGGCCAGTAGCCAGAGCCTGGCGGGCGCACGTCAGGACCACTGGCCACAGCAGGCCTGGTGGCAGCGCTATCACGATGCCCAGTTGGATGCCCTGATGCAGGAGGCATTGGCTGATGCACCGAGCATGGCACTGGCTTCAGCGCGTTTACGCGAGGCGCAGGGGGTAGCCCGGCAGGCGGGGGCAGTACAGATGCCGGAAGTCGGCTTAAGCGGCAGCGTAGCTGAGCAAAAAATCAGCTACAACAACGGCAACGACTTTGTACCACGTAACTGGAACACCTATGGTTCCGGGACGTTGAACTTCAGTTACGAATTTGATTTCTGGGGCAAGAACCGGGCTCAGGTCGCGGCTGCAGCTTCTCGACTGCATGCCAGCGAAGCCGAACAGGCAGATGCGCGCCGTGTGCTGACCACTGCGGTGGCTCAGGCCTATGCCGAATTGGCGCGCCTGTATGCCAACCGTGATACCGCCGCCGAGGCGCTACAAATCCGTGAGCATTCGGTCAAGCTGTTCCAGGAGCGTTTTGCTAACGGGCTGGAAACCCGTGGCTCGGTGCGTCAGGTCGAGTCCTTACAGGCGATGGCGGCGGCGGATTTGATGGCGGCTGACGAGGCCATCACCCTGCAACAGCACGCGTTGGCCGCACTGCTCGGCAAGGGGCCGGATCGCGGTCTGGCGCTGAAGCGGCCGACCCTGGCGCTGGACGCCCAGTTTGGTTTGCCAGCCAATGCCGGGGTCGATCTGCTCGGCCATCGCCCGGATGTCACTGCCGCGCGTTGGCAGGTGGAGGCAGCGGCCAGTCAGGTGGGGGTCGCCGAGACCCTGTTCTATCCGAATGTCTCACTGAGTGCCTTTATTGGTGGCCAGTCGTTGGGGCTGGAAAATCTGAGTGCTTCCGGCTCAGATGCCGGCAGCATCGGCTCGGCTATCTATCTGCCGCTGTTTACCGGCGGTCGTCTGCAGGGCCAGTTGGACAGCAGTCGTGCAGCTTATCAACAGGCGGTCGCCGCTTATAACAACACCCTATCTGAGGCGTTGCACCAGGTGGCGGATGCCGTCACCAGTCAACAGTCATTACAGGGCCGCCTAGCACAATCCAAAGCAGCGGTCGCCGCAGCAGATGATGCCTGGCAGATTGCCAATAACCGCTATCGCGGCGGTCTGGCCACCTATCTCGATGTGCTGAGTGCCGAGGCGGCACTGCTGCAAAGCAAGCAGGTGCTGGTCAACCTGCAAGCGCGTGCGTTGTCGCTCGACGTCGCGCTGGTCCATGCCCTGGGTAGTGGTTATGCCACTGCCGCCCGTTCTTGATGATTTATAGGATATCGAACCATGTCGCAACACGCTGAACACGCGGCCGCCCAGGCCATGGACAATGAATTTGATGCACAGCGCGCCCATGCCGGTCGTCGCCGTGGCTTCCTGGCCCTTGGCGTGGCCATCGCGCTGGCAGCCGGGGGCTATGGCACCTGGTGGTATCTGGTTGGCTCGCGCTATATCTCGACTGACAACGCCTATACTGCGGCCGAACTGGCGGAAGTGACGCCGGCAGTAGGCGGGATTATCAAGGCAATCCATGTGGTCGATACCCAGTATGTTCACCGAGGTGATGTGCTGGTGGAGATTGATGATACTGATGCCAAGCTGGCGCTGGCGCAGGCCGAAGCCGATCTGGCGCTGGCCAAGCGCCGGGTCCACAGCTATCTGGCCAACGATGAGGGCTTGAGTGCCCAGGTCAAGGCGCGTGAGGCCGATGAGCTGCAGGCGCAGGCTCGCGTCAAGGCCGCGGAGGCCGATCTGGCGCGTGCCAAGGTTGATCTGGACCGTCGTCAGGCGCTGCAAAGCTCGGGCTCGGTCTCCGGTGAAGAGCTGACCAATGCCCGCAATGGCCTGGTGCAAGCCGAGGCCAACCTGAGCGCAGCCCGTGCGGCGGCGGCGCAGACCATCGCCAATCGCCAGTCGACCATCGGCTCGAAGAAGGCCAATGCGGCGCTGATCACCGATGCCACCGTAGATACCAACCCGGAAGTGCTGCTCGCTAAGGCGCGTATGGATCAGGCCGAGGTCGATCTGGCCCGTACCGTGATCCGCGCCAATGTCGATGGCGTGATCGCCAAGCGTCAGGTGCAGGTTGGCCAACGCGTGCAGATCGGCGCGCCACTGATGAGCGTGGTGCCGCTGCAGACCGTGCATGTCGATGCCAACTTCAAGGAGGTCGAACTGCGTCATGTACGCATCGGCCAACCGGTCGAAGTGGTGGCGGATCTGTATGGCAAGGATGTGGTCTATCACGGCACCGTGCGTGGCTTCTCGGGCGGTACCGGCTCGGCGTTCTCGATGATTCCAGCGCAGAATGCCACCGG
>JAYROM010000011.1:0-3072 GCA_041911695.1 Aeromonadaceae bacterium | reverse complement strand
CAGAGCCTGCAACAGGCGGGTATCGAGATCCCCTTCCTGTTCGCCGCGGGCGGTCACACCTGGCACTACTGGCAATCAGTGATGCCGGATGCCCTGCGGCGGATTGGCGCGACGTTCCAATCTGCTGGCTAACCTCCCCCGACATCCTTGCACGCGGCCGGTCTGACCACACGACCGCGTGCCCAGCCCCGATATTCGGCATATCATGACCACTTCTGCGCGGTCTTCGCGTGCCATCGCGACGCAATACCAGCTTCCGTTTCAACCCAAGGAACCCGCATGTCATCCGACCTTTTCATCCGTCGTTATCTGCCTGGCGAGGAAGCAGCCCTGTGGCAGCTGAAATTCGCCACCATTCGCCAGATCAACTGCCGTGACTACAGCCCGGCGCAATGTGCAGCCTGGGCACCGGATGATCTCGACCCCGCCCTTTGGCAGCAACGGGTACAGGGGATGAACCCCTGGGTCGCGCTGCTGGATGGCGAGATCGCCGGTTTTGCCGACCTGCAGGCGGATGGCTATATCGACCACTTTTTCTGCCACCACGCCCATCAGGGGCAAGGTGTCGGCCGGGCACTGATGCAGCAAATTGCGCAGGCCGCCGACGCGGCAGGTCTCGCGCGTCTCTATTCGCACGTCAGCCTCACCGCGCGTCCGTTCTTCGAGCGCTACGGTTTTCGCATCGTGACTGAACAAGGTGTCAGCATTCGTGGCGAAACCCTGACCAACTTTGTGATGGAAAAGCAGTGTTAGCCCCCAGCTAGACGGTGAACAGTTGAATTGATGCCGGACTTGACCAATACTGTATGCATATACAGTTAATGACTTTCGGTACTCTGTATGTCTGTTTCATGTGCCGTACAGGCCACAGCCCCTATGCAGGGCATCGCACCATCGGCATCAAGTCCGCTCTATCTGGAGACCGTCTCTGCCGGCTTCCCCTCGCCAGCGCAGGATTATGTCGAGCAGCAGCTGGATCTGAACCAGTTGTGTATCAAACGCCCGGCGGCAACATATTTTGTACGGGTCGAGGGGGATTCGATGATCGAGGCCGGTATTTTGGCCGGCGACCTGCTGGTGGTGGACCGTTCACTGCAGGCTCGGGATGGCGACACCGTGATTGCCTGCCTGAACAGCGAGTTCACCGTCAAATGTCTGCAAACCCGGCCACAACGCCAGCTGCTGCCGCGCAATTCCCGCTACCGGCCGATCCCGATCGGTGATGCCGACGAGTTCGAGATCTTCGGCGTGGTCACCGGCGTGATCCGGACGCTAAAACGCGGATGAATAGCCCGGTTTTTGCGCTGGTCGACTGCAATAACTTCTACGCCAGTTGCGAGAAGCTGTTTCGCCCCGATTTGCGCCACACCCCGGTCGTGGTGCTGTCCAATAATGACGGCTGTGTGGTCTCGCGCTCGCGCGAAGCCAAGGCGCTGGGCATCAAGATGGCGGTGCCGTTTCACACCTTGCAGGGACTGGTCCGCCAGCATGGCGTGGTGGCCTTCTCCTCCAACTACGCGCTGTATGCCGATATCTCGCAACGGGTGATGAGCACGCTGGAGCAGCTGGCTCCCAGGGTCGAGGTCTACTCCATCGACGAGGCCTTTCTCGATCTCTCGGGGATCGTGCGTGGTGTTCCGCAACCGGCAGGCGCCGCGCCAGTGACATCGCTGCAGGCGTTTGGCCAGCAACTCCAGGCCACGATTTACCAGTGGGTCGGCATGTCGGTCGGAGTCGGGATTGCACCGACCAAGACGCTGGCCAAGCTGGCCAATTACGCGGCCAAGCACTATCCGGCGACCGGTGGCGTGGTCGATCTCACTGACCCAGAACGCCAGCGCAGATTGCTGGCGATCACCCCGGTCGAAGAGGTGTGGGGCATCGGCCATCAGCTGGCCAAACAGCTGGCGCGCTTTCGTATCGACAATGCCCTGGCACTGGCCACCGCCGACCGTTACTGGTTGCGCAAGCAGTTCAATGTGGTGGTCGAGCGTATCGCCCGCGAGTTGCAGGGACGCAGCTGTCTGGTGCTGGATGAGGTGGCGACGCCCAAACAGCAGATCATGTGCAGCCGTTCGTTCGGCGCGCGGATCACCGACCCGCAGGCGATGGGTGAAGCGATCGCCAGTTATGCTGCTCGGGCCGCCGAGAAGTTGCGCGAACAGCGGCAATACGCCAAATCGCTGACCGTGTTTATCCGTACCAACCCGTTTTCGGCTCAAGACCCCTACTACTCGAATGCGGCGACCTGCCAATTCCCGGTGCCGACCGACGACACCCGCGCCTTACTGGATCAAGCGCGCGCCCTGCTGGCGCAGATCTGGCGCGACGGCTATCGCTATATGAAAGGCGGCGTGCTGCTGGCCGATTTTTACGACCCGGGTGTCTACCAGCCGGACCTGTTTCACCCGCCAGGGTTACGCCCTGACCTGCAGCGCAACAGTAAGGCGCTGATGCAGGTGCTGGATCGCATCAACCACAGCGGCAAAGGCCGCGTCTGGTTTGCCGGCGAAGGCACGGATCGCCTCTGGTCAATGAAGCGCGAGCACCTGTCGCCGGCCTATACCACCCGCTGGGAAGATCTGCCGGTGGTACGTTAAATCTAGGCCCGCCACTGCGCTAATTTGCCAACGCTGATACGCCACGACAGAATTCAACCACGCTCGGACAATTGGGGTGCTGCGCCGCTCGAGCCACATCAAAACCATGATACTTAATATACTGTTTGGTAAAGCTGGCTTTGGTTCCAGGCCCGCGCGCCTGTTGTGCAGCAGCAATGGCCTTAAGTTGCTCCCATGGCATGTCAGGCGTTTGTTCTGGCGCCTCCTCAACCACTCCTTGGGTTTTAAGCCAGCTATTAAGTGCCGTCGTATCGGCTAAAAACCACGCCTCAATAGCTTTAACTGCCACAAACACCAAATGGGTATATTCAGGGCGCTGTTCCCTTTACGTGTTGTTCAGAATTTTGACCCCACCAGATAACCAGGATTTCGCACTGTTGGGCTCTTGGTTGTAGACCCGGAACCACGCCAGATAGTTTTTCAGGTAATCCGTCCCAACTCCCTGGAATTT
>JAYROM010000010.1:0-43344 GCA_041911695.1 Aeromonadaceae bacterium | reverse complement strand
GCACAACTTGCACAAAAAGCCCTGAATGCCAAGTAGTATCTTGGTCATATGAACTAAAATTGAAAGGGTTGGATGAAGGGTGAGCAAACAGATAAAAATCTCAATTTTTCTGTTGCGTCAGGCATCTAAATCCGTATTATAGGCCGCCGTTGGCGCAGGTAAGCAACAATGCTTCAGCGGCAGCAGCGTGGGTCGTTAGCTCAGTCGGTAGAGCAGCGGACTTTTAATCCGTTGGTCGAAGGTTCGAATCCCTCACGACCCACCATCTATACCAAAGCCCGCTACTGCGGGCTTTGTCTTTTGGCGTCGCCAACTATCTCCACTATTCGGTCGGCATTCTGCCGGTTTGTGTCTAGGTACGCAGGCGTCCCAGTTGCAGTTCAAGACGTTGTACATGCCCAGCCAGACCGTGACCGCCGGCGCTGGCTTGCCGGGCTTGATCGGCCAGCATGGTTGCGGCATCGGCGATGCGCGTCAGGTTCTGGTTGATCTCTTCACTCACCGAACTCTGCTCTTCGGCAGCAGTGGCAACCTGGGTGATGTGGTTATTCATGCCGTGGATCTGATCCACCACCTCCAACAAACGCTGATAGGCATTATCCGCACTGGTCACCGTCTGTTCGGTACGCTGCACACCGGAGTCAATGATTGTGATGGTGCGTGATACCTCCTGCTGCAGGCTGGTGATCAGGGTGCCAATCTCATCCGTGGAGGTCCGTGTCTTGGTCGCCAGTGCCCGCACCTCATCAGCGACCACAGCAAAGCCACGCCCCATCTCACCAGCCCGTGCCGCTTCGATGGCGGCATTGAGCGCCAGTAAGTTGGTCTGCTCGGCAATACTGCGGATCACCTCCAGGATCTGGTTGATGTTGTTACTGCTACGGGCGACTTCCGCGATCGCGCCGGAGGCCGCATTCATCTCACCGGCCAGCATTTCTATCTGCTGCCGGGTATCCGCCATGACCTGCTGCGACGCCTTGGTCTGCAAGGTGGCCTTGTCTGACTCCAGTGCGGCTTCGGCGGCATAGTGGGCAACATTGCGCGCCGTGGTGCTCATCTGATGCATGGCGGTCACCACGCTATCGACTTCATGATGCTGGGTATCGATATTGGCATCCATGTTGACCGCAATCTGGCTGACCTTATCTGCTTCAAGCGAGACATCCTTTTCCACCTGTTTCAACTCGACCACCATGTGTCGTAGTTTGCCGATGAACTGGTTCAGGCTCTGCGACAAGGCGATCAGCTCGGCGTGGCTGTGTACGGTAATCTGGCGGGTCAGATCGCCCTCTGCTGAGGTCAGCTCAGCCACATGCTGGGTAATCTGGCGGATAGGGGCTGCGATACTGCTTAGCAGCACGATCAGCGCGATCAGGGCCAGGATAGTGATGACCACACCGACCTCGATCTGCCGACTGCCCACGCCGTTGACCAGCTCATCAAGCTGTTGGCCAATCAGCTCGGCGTTGGCCAGCGCGGCCTGTTTGGGAATGGCAATCAGCAGGGTCCATTGCTGGTTCGCCACTGGAATCGTGATGGGATAGCGGACCAGCAGTTGGTCTGCCTGTTGCCATTGTCCACTACTGGCCTGTAATAACTGTTGCCAGGCCTCCTTTTCGGCTGCGGGCAATTCGGTGAGCGGGCGCCCCAGTTTGTCTTTATGGCCGCTGCTGCCGACCACCAACCCTTTGGCTGACAACAACAGGACCTGGCTTTTGCCTTGGTATAACGAGGCGGCCAGCTTTTCTGCCAACTGCTGGAAGATGGGGAGATTCAGGTCGACACCGGTTACGCCAACGAATTTGCCCTGGCGCAAGATAGGCACGGTTAGGCTGGTCATCAGTTCGCTATAGCCGGGGCTGATCTCGTATTGGTAGGGCTCCATCAGGCAGGGCTTCAAGGTGTCGCGAGCACAGAGATACCATTCGCCATTGCGGATGCCGAACTCGTTCAATGTCGTGTCATATTTGCTATCACTGGTTTTGACATCGATGGATTGTTGTTCAACCTGTCCCTGTCGATTGCGGATAAAGTAGAGCTCTAGGGTGCCCTTGTCCTTGACGGAGTGCATGGTGGTGGATGATCGCCAGTCTGCATCCTTATCGGCGTAGCCATCCGGTTCAAACTGGGCATAGATTGAACTGATATGTTCATTACCCGCCAGGATGCCGTGTAACTGGTTCTCCAGTTGTGGACGGGTCAATGCCTGGGCCGGATTATCCAGTTGCTGGCGTAAGGCGTTGGCCACCGCCAGCGGTGTTTGATAGGCCTGATTGATAAAGGTGCTGGTCTGCTCACCATAGATCCCGCCTTGGCCGGTCAGGCTATGGGTCACCTCATCACTTAACGCCTGGGTGACCTTGTCGACAATCTCCTGATTAGCCTGGTGCAGAGAGTGCCAGAGCATACCAGTAGTGATGGCGCTGCTTAGTAGCAGGATCAGGGTTACAAACAGCAACAGCTTGGTTCTGAGTGATAATGCGTGCATGGCCGCTCTCCGATAGCATCCACTTAGAGCGTAGAACATTTTGATATTTATCGATGTCCTGCGGTGCAAGGCATTATTTGGGAATCAGCACTGGCTGACGGTATAATCCGGCCATGTATCAGCCATAGACGGATTTGGATGATGAGCAGTATCAATATCCCTTCGCTGGATTACCCCTTTCCCCCCAAGCCGGTGCCGTTGACGCCAGCGCAGCAGGCGGACTACAAGGCGCGTATTCGCAGCTTGTTGCAACAAAAGGACGCAGTGCTGATCGCGCACTATTACACCGACCCGGAGATCCAGGCCTTGGCCGAAGAGACCGGCGGCTTTGTCGGTGACTCGCTGGAGATGGCCAAGTTTGGCAAACAACACCCGGCGACCACTCTGATCATTGCCGGGGTGCGCTTTATGGGCGAGTCGGCCAAGATCCTGAGCCCGGAAAAGACCGTGCTGATGCCGACCCTCAAAGCGGAATGCTCACTGGATCTGGGCTGTCCGGCCGATACTTTCAGCGCTTTCTGTGATGAGCACCCGGACCATACCGTGGTGGTGTATGCCAACACCTCGGTCGCGGTGAAGGCGCGCGCGGACTGGATTGTCACCTCCAGTATCGCGGTCGAACTGATTGAACATCTGGATGCGCAGGGTAAGCAGATCATCTGGGCGCCGGATCGTCACCTCGGTGCCTATATCGCCAACAAGACGGGTGCGGACATGCTGCGCTGGCAGGCGGCCTGCATCGTACATGATGAGTTCAAGTCGCGTGCGCTGGCCGAGATGAAAACCCGCTACCCGGATGCCGCGATTCTGGTGCATCCGGAGTCGCCGGCCTCCGTCATTGCCATGGCGGATGCAGTGGGTTCGACCAGTCAGTTGATCAAGGCCGCGCAGACGCTGCCTCACCGGCAACTGATTGTGGCCACTGATCGCGGTATCTTCTACAAGATGCAGCAGGCCAGTCCGGACAAGGAGATGCTGGAAGCCCCGACTGGCGGTGATGGCGCCACCTGTCGTAGCTGTGCGCACTGTCCGTGGATGGCAATGAATGGTCTGGTGGCGATTACCTCGGCGCTGGAAGAGGGCGAGGGGCACGAGATCCTGGTTGATGAGACCCTGCGTCAGCGCGCGTTGGTCCCGCTCAATCGTATGCTCGATTTTGCTGCCAGCCTGCAGCAGCAGGTAAAAAGCAATATCTGATCTGCCGACGAATAGATAGATGAGTAGATAGCAGAAAGGGCCCCGCGGGGCCCTTTGTCATCAGCTTGTCGCCGGTTTTGTGCGCTTAGACGGCTTTGGCGTGCAGGGTAAAGCCGTAGGTGTGCTCTTCATCCGGCGCGATGGTGACACCGTCTGCAGCGGTGATACAGGTTTCGACGCACACCATGTCCTGCCAACCCGCATCATGGAAGTCCACGATCGAGGCGGCGCCGGCTTGCCACGGATTCCAGACCACCACCGAGTCGGCCTGGTAGTTGTCCAGCGTCAGGGCGTGACGGCCTGTGCTGACCTGTACTACCGGCTCCGGCTGGAAGTAGACGCGATCGACTGGCTGGTCGAGTACGAATGCGGTTTCGCTGACTTCCTTGCCCTGCTGCAATTTGTCGCGGTAGACCGGGCCAATACCGGTCACACGGACCTGTTCTGGTGCAGAGGTCTGGAAATAGGTATGCAAGGCACTGTTGTAGACCAGGGGTTCGGTGCCAGTATTGCGGCTGGTCAGCATCATGGTCAGGCTTTCGCCGACCTGAATATCCAACTCCAGTTCGAAGGCGAATGGCCACAGGGCCCGGGACTCATCGTTGTCGGTCAACGACAGATGGATCAGTGTATCGCTGTCTTGTTCGCTAACACCATCTAAGGTCCAGATTTGGGTACGCGCAAAGCCATGTTGTGGTTTGCCGGCTCCGACACGAGCAGGGGAAGGGCCAAACCAAGGCCAGCAAACCGGAACACCCCCACGGATCGGACGGGAGCCGTCCAGCGCAGAGGTTTCGCTCATCCACAGCAACGGTTGGCCGTGCACGGCGAAATGCATCAAATGGGCACCAAACAGAGCAATGACCGCCTCACTTTCCTGGCGTTCGACCACCACAAAAGTCTGTCCGGACGGATTGGTCGCCAGACGGACGGTCGGCGTGAGTTGGCGCAGCGTAGTCAGTTGAAAACGTTCGATCATGTAATAACCCCTAAAGAAAAAAGGCGGCCCGTATGGCCGCCTTATTATCTGATTCGTTCAGATCACCAATTACTTGGAGATGTGAGCGATCAGGTCCAGAACCTTGCTGGAGTAACCCATTTCGTTGTCGTACCAAGAAACAACCTTCACGAAGGTGTCGGTCAGCTGGATACCAGCCTTGGAATCGAACACGGAGGTGTTGCGCTCACCCAGGAAGTCAGTGGAAACCACTTCATCTTCGGTGTAACCCAGAACACCGGCCATAGCGCCAGTGGAGGCAGCCTTCATGGCAGCACAGATTTCAGCGTAGGTAGCCGGCTTCTTCAGGTTAACGGTCAGGTCAACAACAGAAACGTCCGGAGTCGGAACGCGGAAAGCCATACCAGTCAGCTTGCCCTTCAGTTCCGGGATAACCACGCCTACAGCCTTGGCAGCGCCAGTGGAGGACGGGATGATGTTCTGAGCCGCACCGCGGCCACCGCGCCAGTCCTTAGCGGACGGACCGTCAACGGTCTTCTGGGTAGCAGTGGTAGCGTGAACGGTGGTCATCAGGCCGGATTCGATACCCCAAGTGTCGTTCAGGACCTTGGCGATCGGAGCCAGACAGTTGGTGGTGCAAGAAGCGTTGGAAACGATGTCCTGACCAGCGTAGGAGGCGTGGTTAACGCCCATAACGAACATCGGGGTGGCGTCCTTGGACGGGCCAGTCAGTACAACCTTCTTGGCGCCGGCAGCGATGTGCTTACGAGCGGTTTCGTCGGTCAGGAACAGGCCGGTAGCTTCGGCTACAACGTCAACACCGATAGCATCCCACTTCAGGTTAGCCGGGTCACGTTCAGCGGTTACGCGTACGGTCTTGCCGTTCACGATCAGGTTGCCGTCCTTAACTTCAACGGTGCCCTTGAAACGACCGTGGGTCGAATCGTACTTCAGCATGTATGCCATGTAATCAACGTCGATCAGATCGTTGATACCGACAACTTCGATGTCAGAGCGCTCAGCAGCCAGACGGAACACGAAACGACCGATACGGCCGAAACCGTTAATACCTACTTTGATAGTCATAGTTGTACCCAACGTTTGTTGTTCAACAGAAAAAATCCGCTAGTAAATTTACAAGAACCCCTTGGGGAGTCAACCACAAACCCAGTCTAAATTGCGCAATATCATAAAAATCGAGCAAAGAACTTGCATGCTTAACAATTATGCAAAGGTATTTTTCCTAGAACATTGAGGTGCAAACGGAGCCTGATCGCGTTATGCGTGCACAAGTGCTTGCATTGTGGTTATTTTACCGCCAACCACGCTGGCAGAGGTCTCCATAGTGTTTGTCCGGTCACATTAGGCCCATGGCAACTGTGAGACACTCCGGCGTCAAAGGTGTCAGTGCTGCGGAACGCTGGCTTTGCCATGCGTGAGGCGACGACCTTTTTGTTGTGGATGTTCTGGATCCAGGAATCAATCAAAAAAAGCGTAACAGCGGGAAATATACCAATATGACAACCCTGATCGAACAGTTGGCCAGTGCCCGCGGCATTGCCAACGACTATGTGGATGCCTGGGGTAACCCGGCTTTGGTGTCGCCGGAAAGCAAGTCGGCGATGCTGGCAGCCATGGGATACCAGGTTGATGATGAAAATGCCCTCCGAACCCAGCTGGAACAGGAACACGCGACGCACTGGCAGCAACCACTTGATCCTGTAGTGGTGAGCCGGATTGGTGAACCGTTGACCTTTGATGTGCGTCTGCCCATCAGCCAGGTGAATGACGAGTTGACCTGGGAGATCCGTACAGAAGATGGCAACCTGCTCTCCGGCCCGCTGGTCGCTGTGAGTGGTGAGCTGACAGATGTGGCTCACCTGGGTGAAGAAGAGTACCAGTCCTATCGTGTCGCGTTGACCTGCGAATTGCCGTTGGGTTACCACGATCTGTTTCTGAAAAAGAGCGCCCGTAAGGTGTTGGGCGATATGCGTGTGATCATGGCACCGCAGTCCTGTTACAAGCAGGCGCCGTTCCATAATGGTCGCAAGATTTGGGGGCCGAGTGTCCAGTTGTACTGCCTGCGCAGTGAAACCAACTGGGGGGTGGGGGATTTCTCCGACCTCAAGGTGCTGGTCGAGAATGTCGCTCGTTGGGGTGGTCATTTTGTTGGTCTGAACCCGATCCATGCGCTCTATCCGGCCAATCCGGAAAGTGCCAGCCCGTATAGCCCGTCCTCTCGCCGTTGGCTGAATGTCATCTATATCGATGTCGAGGCCGTACCTGAGTTTCAGCAGAATGCTGCTGTACAGGCGGCGGTCAATGCCCCGGCATTCCGCCAGGCATTGCAGGCCCTGCGTGACAAGCCGTGGATTGACTACACCGGTGTGACGCGTACCAAGTTGGAGATTCTGCGTCAGCTGTTTGATGGCGCGCGTCTGGGTAAAAACACCAACCGAGGCAAGGCACTGGCTGCGTTTATCAAGGATGGTGGTGAGAGTCTGCGCCAGCAGGCGACTTATGATGCCCTGCAGGCCTTCCTGTATGCCCAGGGAGATAATGCCTGGGGGTGGCCAGCCTGGCCGGAAGCGCTGCGTGAATACCATCAGCCTGCCGTTGCCCAGTGGGCGGATGAACACGCGGCCGATGTGAACTTCTATATGTACCTGCAGTTCCTCGCTGACGAACAGCTGGCGGTGGTCAATCAGGCTGCACGTGACAGCGGCATGATCATGGGCATCTATCGCGATCTGGCGGTGGGCGTCTCTGAAGGCTCGACTGAACTGTGGGCCAATCGTGACCTCTACTGCCCGAAGGCCAGTGTCGGTGCCCCGCCAGATATTCTCGGCCCGCTTGGCCAGAACTGGGGCTTGCCGCCGATGGATCCGTCCCGTTTGTTGGCCGCGCGTTATCAGCCGATGATCGATCTGTTCCGCGCCAACATGCGCTCTTGCGGCTCGCTGCGTATCGACCATGCGATGGCGTTACTGCGCCTGTGGTGGGTACCGCCAGGAGAGTCTGCGGCCAAGGGGGCGTATATCTATTATCGCGTCAACGATCTGCTCGGCATTCTGGCGCTGGAGTCTGTGCGTAATGAGTGTCTGATCATCGGTGAAGATTTGGGCACAGTGCCGGATGGCATGGATGTCCTGCTCAAGAAAAACGGTGTGCACTCCTACCGAATCTTCTTCTTCGAGCGTTCCAAGGCCGATGGCGGTTTCATCTCGCCGATCCACTATCCGGAACAGGCGATGGCGGCACTCACCACCCATGATATGCCGACGTTGCGGGGCTTCTGGCACTGCGACGATTTGACGCTGGGTCGCGAGTTGGGCCTCTATCCGGATGACGATGTGCTCGCGCGGTTGCGTGCGGATCGTCACGAAGCCAAACAGCGCATTCTGGACAGTCTGCATGGCCATGGTGTGATACCGGACTCGGTTCCGCACGATGTTAACTGGGCAGGCATGACAACCGAGTTGAATCATGGTATGCAGGTCCATATGTGTCTGGGTAATTGTGCGTTGTTCAGTACCCAGTTGGAAGACTGGCTGGAAATGGATCAGCCGGTCAACGTGCCGGGCACCAGTAGCGAGTATCCGAACTGGCGCCGTAAATTGACCAGAAACCTGAGTGAGATTTTCTCCAATCCCGCTCTGGAACATCTGGCCAGACGGATGACCGAAGCCCGTTACAAGGCTGGAAGTCGCTAACAGTAAGACCCGCCTGTGTAGCAGGCACGCCGGCCCGCGAATGCGGGCCGGTTTCTTGATAACAGCAACGATAGTAAACAGGGATTTAGGCATGTTGATAAAAGAGTTGACTGGCGCCCGTTGCGGGCAGCCGTTTGAGCAACTGGGATGGACAGCTCATCCGGAGGGCGGTCTGCTGCTGCGCGCCTGGTTACCGGGAGCTCGTCAAGTTGAGGCGCAGACGCTGGCGGGCGACGCGTTGATTGGCAAACTGGCCTGTGTCGACAAGGCGGGTTTGTTCGAAGCGGTGTTTCCGTCGCAGACGGCAACCCCGGCCTATACCCTGCGTGTCACCTACGACGATATGACCAGCACTATCGTTGATCCCTACCAATTCCGCGATCAGGCCTACGCCGGTCTGACCGAACTGACCCATCAGGCCAGCAACCTGTACCACACCCTGGGTGCGCGTTTGACCACCATTGAAGTGGACGGTGTGGCGGTGTCGGGTGTGCGCTTCTGCGTCTATGCGCCAAGTGCTACTGCCGTCAGCCTGATTGGTGATTTCAACTTCTGGGATGGCCGTCGCCACCCGATGCAGCGTAGCCTGTGCGGCCACTGGGTGTTGTTTGTTCCAGGGCTGGAAGCAGGTGCGCGCTACAAATACGAACTCAAAGATCCATTGGGTAATCGTCTGCCGCATAAGGCCGACCCGGTGGGTTTCGAATCTGAACAGTATCCGTCCTTCGCCTCGATCGTCTTCGACCATGGCACCTATCAGTGGCAGGACAGTGCTTGGCAACAGTCGCAGCTCAACGACAAGCTGGAACAACCGCTGTCGATTTACGAACTGCATTTTGGCTCCTGGAAGCGCCACGCCGATGGGAGCTCGCTGAGCTATCGTGAAATGGCGGCCGAGCTGATCCCGTACATCCAGGAGATGGGGTATACCCATATCGAGCTGATGCCGGTCTCCGAACATCCGTTCTCCGGCTCTTGGGGTTATCAGCCAGTCGGCATGTTCGCGCCGACCAGTCGTTTCGGTTCGCCGGATGATTTCAAATATTTCGTTGATGCCTGTCACCAGGCCGGGATCGGCGTGATTCTGGACTGGGTACCGGCCCACTTCCCGTCGGACTCTCACGGTCTGGCTCGCTTTGATGGCACGCCGCTGTATGAGTATGAAGATCCGCGTCGTGGCTGGCATCCAGACTGGAACTCCTACATCTACGACTTTGGTCGTGACCATGTCCGGCAGTTCCTGGTGGCCAGTGCCCTGTACTGGCTGGAGCACTTCCATGTTGACGGCCTGCGCGTCGACGCTGTGGCCTCGATGCTGTACTGGGATTACTCGCGCAAGGATGGCGAGTGGGTGCCGAATATCCATGGCGGCAACCACAACTACGAGG
This sequence comes from Aeromonadaceae bacterium, assembly GCA_041911695.1. GTDB lineage: Bacteria > Pseudomonadota > Gammaproteobacteria > Enterobacterales > Aeromonadaceae > Pseudaeromonas. The sequence continues at coordinate 33,600 of JAYROM010000010.1, read as the reverse complement.
CGATCAGCCTGCTGCGCTGGTTCAACGAAGAGGTTTATCGGCACTTCCCGCACGCCATGACCATCGCCGAAGAGTCGACCGCGTTTGCTGGTGTCTCCCGTCCGACCTATACCGGCGGCCTGGGCTTCGGCTTCAAGTGGAATATGGGCTGGATGCATGACTCGCTGGAGTACATGAAGAAGGATCCGGTCTATCGCCAGTATCACCACAACGAACTGACCTTCTCCATGGTCTATCACTACGACGAGAACTTTATCTTGTCGCTGTCGCATGACGAAGTGGTACATGGTAAGCACTCCATGCTCTACAAGATGCCGGGTGACGAGTGGCAACAGGCGGCCAACCTGCGTGCCTACATGGGCTACATGTATGCCCATCCGGGCAAGAAGCTGAACTTTATGGGCACTGAATTTGCCCAGTCCAGCGAGTGGAACCATGACACCCAGTTGCAATGGTGGTTGCTGCAGTTTGACAAGCACCAGGGCCAGCAGGCGCTGATCCGCGATCTGAATCACCTCTATCGCCGTGAGCCGGCGCTGTACGAAGCGGACTATATCCGTGGCGGTTTCATGTGGCTCGACCATAATGATGCCAAGCGCAGTGTGTTGGCGATGCTGCGCCGTGACAAGCGGGGGAGCCATGCACTGATGGTGGCCAGCAACTTTACACCGATGCCGCAGGAGGATTATCGCCTGGGAGTACCGGAAGCCGGTCGCTATGCGGTGCAACTGAATACGGATGATGAACGCTACTGGGGCAGTGGTTACGCCATGGGAGCCATGGAGTTCCATACTGAAGCCGTAGCGGCACATGGACAGCCGTGTTCTATCGTGTTTAATCTACCCCCATTGGCGACGGTGTTTATCAAACGCATCGGGGATTGATGGATGACAGAGGTGTATACCTTGAAATCCGGCAAAGAGGCCCCTTTAGGGGCCTCTGTTGATCCGGAGGGCTGCAACTTTGCGCTGTGGGCACCGGATGCCACCCAGGTCTGGTTGTGTCTGTTTGATGCGCAGGAGCGGCAAGAGCAGCGTATTGCGTTGAACGAACGTCGCGGTCAAATCTGGTATGGCTATGTTGCCGGCATTCGTCCGGGGCAGAAATATGGCTGGCGAGTCCAGGGGCCCAAACAGCCGGAAGCCGGACAACTGTTTGATGTGCAGAAGTTGCTGCTCGACCCTTGGGGCCAGGCGATCAGTCGCCCCCTGATCTGGAATGCGCCGCTGTACGAGGGTGATAGCCAGCGCATGATCAGCAAGTCAGTGGTGGTGGATCACCACTTTGACTGGCAAGGGGTCACCAAACCTGCCCACAAGGCGGGGCAGACCATCCTCTACGAATTGCATGTCAAAGGCTTCACCATGCTGCATCCGGAAGTACCGGAGGCCTTGCGTGGCAAATATCTGGGCATGTGTCATCCCGCGATCATCCGTTACCTGCAAGGGCTGGGGGTGACCACCCTGCAGTTGTTGCCGGTGGCCAGCTTTATGAGTGAGCCGCGATTGGTGGACTTGGGGCTGGTTAACTACTGGGGCTATAACCCAGTCTGCTTTATGGCACCGGATCCGCGCTACGCCATCGACGATGCGGTACGCGAGTTCAAGACCATGGTGCGCGAGTTGCACCGTGCCGGGATTGAAGTCGTGCTGGATGTGGTGTTCAACCACACCGCTGAGGGGGGTGTCGGCGGGCCGCTGCTGTCATTCAAGGGCATTGATAACCGTAGTTACTATGCCTTTGAGAGTGGAGGCTCGGGGCCGGATTATCAGCGTTATGTGAATGTCACCGGATGCGGTAACAGCCTGAATGTCGATCACCCTATGGTGTTGCGTCTGGTGATGGACAGTCTGCGTTACTGGTATGACACCATGCAGGTCGACGGTTTCCGTTTTGATCTGGCAGTGACCCTGGCCCGTGAGGGCAATGAGTTCGATCCCTGCGGTGGCTTCTTCAAGGCGATCATGCAAGACCCGCTCCTGCGCCAGGCCAAGCTGGTGGCTGAGCCCTGGGACATTGGTCCGTTCGGTTACCGTCTGGGGCAATTTCCCAGCCAGTGGCATGAGACCAACGACCGTTTCCGCGATACGGTGCGTTCGTTCTGGCGGGGCGATACCGGCCGGATGGCGGATTTTGCTACCCGTCTGTTGGGCTCGCGCGATGTGTTTCCCAAGTCTTGGCGTTCGATTCATGCCAGCGTCAACTTTGTCTGCTATCACGACGGCTTCACACTCGAAGATCTGGTGAGTTACAACCAGCGCCATAACCAGCCGAATGCTGAGGACAACCGGGATGGTCATGGACATAACCTGTCACAGAACTTCGGTATTGAAGGGCCCACGGCAGAAACGCGGGTATCGACCATGCGGTTGCAGCAGAAGCGCAACTTGTTGACCACGCTATTTCTGGCGCAGGGTATTCCACACCTGCTGGCCGGGGACGAGATGGGGCGTACCCAGATGGGCAATAACAATGCCTATTGCCAGGATAACCGTATCACGTGGGTGGACTGGGAGTGGCGTGAAGAGGACGAGCGCCTGCAGCGTTTTGTCCGTGAGCTGATCCAGTTGCGTCGTCAGTCCGCAGTGTTCTCTGGTCTGCAACTGGCCGATGATCACTACACCATGCGACCACGTCAGCCGCATCAGGTGGCTTGGTACCACCCGGATGGACATATCCTGAGTGACAGTGACTGGAACTCGCCGATGTCACAGGTGTTTGTGATGGATATTGGTGATATCAGCGGCGAGGGCGAGCGCTGGCTGGCGATGTTCAATGCCAGCGGCTATGACATCCATTTCCGCTTGCCGTCACCGGCACAAGACACCACTTGGGTGGAGAAGGTGGATACGGCGATCAACGAAACCCTGCCGTTTTTGGCGGACGACATCTCGCGGCAGATGGCGCTGGGACGCGCCCACTCGGTGAAGTTACTGCGTCAGCAAAAATGTGAACCGACAGGCGTTTCCAAGACGGCAGGGTGAGTCGGGCGGGGGATTGGGTTATTATGGTTACAATTTTGTAACATGAGTAACAGCATGACAACGCTATCCCCCGAAGCGTGGCGGGCGCAACTGACCGACGAGCAGTATCGCGTCTGTCGCCTGAAAGAGACTGAACGCCCCTTCAGCGGCGCACTGCTGCACAATCGACAAACTGGCGAGTACCACTGTGTCTGCTGCGGCAGTCTGCTGTTCCATTCGGACAGCAAGTTTGACGCCGGGTGTGGCTGGCCGAGCTTTGACCGGGCGGTGCCGGGAGCCGTGCGCTATGAGGCGGACCGTTCGCACGGTATGGTGCGTACCGAGATCCTTTGCGCTGCCTGTGATGCCCATCTGGGTCATGTCTTTGATGACGGCCCCACCGAGACTGGCCAGCGCTATTGTGTCAACAGTGTGGCGATGCAATTTACCCCTCAGCCCTGATGGCGCGCCGCGATTGTACGGTGGCCCTCCGGTCGTGCCGGAGGAGGGGGCGCTGGCGTCACCGATCAGGCGGGCTCGACGCCCGCCTTAACAAGACACTGTTGTTCGCTTCTCGCTTCTCGCTTCTCGCTTCTCGCTTCTCGCTTCTCGCTTGTGCCCTAGACCGTCAGTTCACCGCGCAGCGACTGTTGCATTTGGCCGCGGATCTGCTGGCTGTCCAACCCCTGGGTCAGCAAGAAGTGCAACTTGGTCAGTGCCGCCTCGGTAGTCATATCAAAGCCGGAAATCACCCCGGCCTCGGCCAGCGCATTGCCAGTGGCATAACCGCCCATATTGACGCGACCGCGCAAGCACTGGCTCAGGTTGAGAATAATCACCCCGCGCGCCGAGGCTTCTCGCAACTGGCTCAATAGACGTTCATCCTGTGGCGCGTTGCCGACCCCGTAGGTCAGCAGGATCAGTGCCTTGACCGGCTGTTGCAGAAAGTTGGCGATGATCTCGAATGAGATGCCGGGGTAGAGCGTGACCACACCAATCGGTTGCGGACAGATTGGGTGGGCACACAGTGGCTGTGATGGTTGGGTGGCCAGTTGTCCGGCGCGTAACTCGATATGGATACCGGCCTCAAGCAGGGGCGGGAAGTCGGGCGAGTCGAAGGCATGAAAGCCGTCGGCATCCACCTTGGTGGTGCGGTTACCGCGGAACAGCTGGTTATTAAAAAACAGCGTCACTTCGTGGATCGGGTAGTTGGCTGCCAGATAGAGGGCGTTGAGCAGGTTTTGTTGCCCATCAGAGCGTAGTTCAGCCAGCGGGATCTGCGAGCCCGTGATGATCACCGGTTTGCCCAGGTTCTCCAGCATAAAGGAGAGCGCCGAGGCGGTGAATGACATGGTATCGGTACCATGCAGCACCACAAAACCATCATAGGCGTCGTAATGGGCCAGAATGTCATCGGCAATGCGTTGCCAGTCAGCCGGTGTCATGTTTGAGGAGTCAATCAGCGGCGTGTATTCGTGGATCTCGTACTCGGGCATTTCCGCGCGGTGGAACTCCGGCATGCCGGCCAGACAACTGGCCATAAAACCCGGCACCGGGATATAGCCGCGCTCGGAGCGCTGCATGCCGATGGTGCCGCCAGTGTAGGCGATATAAATGCGTTTTTTCGCCACAAAAACTCCTGATGGGCTACAAGTTGTCATAGGGGCCGGCCAGCCGGCTCTGATAATGGATTTGCCCGCCCATCACCAACATTGGCTGATGGGCGAGGCGGAGGATTCAGGGCGCTTGCAGCGGGCTGAGCAGGTACTGGCCCTGCGGATCATTCCACTGACTGCTGCCGGGCAGCCATTGGGTCAGCTGGGTCCACTGCGCCAGCCAGCCTCTGGCCGCCGGGCTTAACAGCTGGCTGCCGGCCGAGAACAGTTGACGCAGCAACTTCTCGCGCGGGGTCAGGGTCGGCTCGACATCGGTTATTCGATACTTATCCAGCTTAGCCAGTTTGGCCGCGGCGGTGATGGCGGTTTGCTCATCGCCGAGCGCATCAACCAGACCGTGGGCCAGCGCATCACTACCAGTCCAGACGCGCCCCTGAGCTACCTTGTCTACGGCCTCCGGGCTCAAGCGGCGATTCGCTGCGACCAGCGATAAGAAGCGCTGATAGGTATCCTCAATATTCATCTGGATGATCTTCTGCACTGCTTCCGGCAATGGACGGGTTGGATCGGTGTCGTTCAGTTGTGAGGTCGCGACCCCGTCGCTGTGGATGCCGAGGCTGGCCAGCGCCTTGTCGACGGTGGCGAACATGCCGAACACGCCAATCGAACCGGTGAGGGTGGTTGGCTCGGCAATCAGTTTGTCGGCGGCAGAGGCAATCCAGTAGCCGCCCGAGGCCGTCAGGCTACCCATGCTGACAACCACCGGCTTACCCTTGGCGCGGATGGCATCCACCGCCACGCGGATCTGTTCAGCGGCAAAGGCACTCCCGCCCGGGCTGTCGAGACGCAACACCAGCGCCTTGATCTGCGGGTCGGTTTCCACCTTCTGTAGCTGTTGAATCAGGCTGTCATCACCGATGGTGCCAGCCGGCTGTCGGCCACTGTTGATGGTGCCACTGGCCACGATGCGGGCAATCTGTGGCAGGGTAGCTGGCTGGTTATCGTCCGGCAGTTGATCCAGATAATCCCCCAGGCCGATATAACGGAAGCCGACGTCATTATTGCTGGCACCAGCCAGCTTGATCACCTCTTGCTGACGTTGCGGACGGGTCAGCAGGGCATCGACCAGCTTGTTATCCAGTGCGTAGCGGGCGGCATTGCCCTTGGCGGCTTGCAGGCGTTGCAGCAGCAGATTGGTATCGGGATCAACTTGATCGGCGGTCAATTGACGCGCCTGACTCACGCTCTGCACATAGTGCTGCCATAGCTGGTTAATCCAGCGGCTGTTGGCCTCGCGGGCCTCCGGCGACATGTCGTTACGCAGGTAGGGCTCGACAAACGACTTATAGGTGCCGACACGGAACACATACGGCGTGATATGGAAGCGATCCATCGCCTCGCGATAATAGAGCCCATAGCTGCCAAAACCCTGCAGGATCACCGCCCCGGCCGGGTCGAGCAGGATGCGGCTGGCGTGGGCGGCGAGCAGGTATTGATGCTGGCGAAAGTAACTGCCGGAGGCGATCACTGTCTTACCATGCTGGCGGAAGCGGTCGAGGGCATCCGCGATGGTCAGTAACTTGCCCAGACTGCTCGGCTGCAGATCGTCGAGATTGAGCAGGATGCCCTTGATGCGCTGATCATTACGAGCGCCATCAATTGCCTTGACCACATCGCTGACCAGCGTCTCGGCTGGCGGGGTGTCGTCACTCAGCCAATTGCGCAACAGGCGGCTTGAGCTCGGTGTCTCACTTAACTGCTCCACCAGTTGGCCGGTCGGGTTGACCACCAAAACCCCTTCGACGGCCGGCTTTTTTTCTTCCGAGCCGATGGAGGCGATACCGATGCCAATGCCGATCAGTAACAACAGGGTCAACAGCCCGATTACCAATCGACGTACAAAGTTGAGCAGGCGCCAGCATTGGCACAATAACCACTTGAAAGGACGCAACAGCGTTGCCATGAGAATCCTGTTTCCGGGTGATCAAAGATGCCGCCATTATGCGGTGTGGTCTGACAAATACAAGCCACGACCGGCGATCGATGATGGAAAGGGGTAACGGCTTGCCGTGGCAATAAAAACTGACGGTTTGCGGGCGGTTCGCGCCGATTAGTCGACCGCTGTCCACGGGATAGGCAGCACCATATAAGTGTCTGCCGGAAAGCTACGCTGCGCACGATTTGGTGAAAAATTTGTTAATTGGACTGGAAAGCGCCAAATGTTCATGAATACTGAGAACTCTGTTTCAAGAGGATAAGAACCGGTATGGATGGAATTGAACTCATCATGCAACGCCGTTCTAGCGGCCAGTTAACTGAACCGGCCCCCACCGGGGAGGCGCTGCAGCAGATCCTTCAGGCGGCACTGACGGTGCCGGATCATGGTGCGCTACACCCCTGGCAGCTACTGCTGGCTGAGGGCGAGGGGCGACAGCGCCTGGGCGAATTGTTGGCCGGTGCTGCCGAGCGTTTTGGCGAGAAGCCGGAGCAGATCGACAAGGCGCGCAAGGCGCCGTTGCGCGCGCCCTTGGTGATCACCGTGGTAGCCAAGGTGGTGGTGCATCCGAAAGTCCCGGCAATGGAGCAGGAGCTGTCGGCTGGCTGTGCGGTGTATGCCATGCAACTGGCGGCAGAACAGCTCGGTTTTGGCTCTATCTGGCGCTCTGGCCCCTATATGTTTGATCGGCATCTGCACCGAGCGCTCGGTCTGGCCGAGCAGGATCAGATTGTCGGCTTTCTCTATCTGGGCACCACCGTCAGCGAGATGACGACCGTGCGTCGTCCGGCGCTTGAGGGCTTTGTGCGCTATCTGTAAACCCGGCAAGGATGGCAAGCCTGTTCGCTTGGTGCGGCCATCACGCATTCTCCGTTGTTGAGGCCGGCTTTTGCTTGATCCGGCCTCGCTAAACAGGCAAGGTGAACGCCCTTTTTCTGCTGATAGGTTTGTCATGCCCGCGCGCCCCGCCATCTCTTCCCTGTTTTTGTTATTGAGCCTGTGGCTCGTCTGGGGAGCCAGCTGGGTGGTCAGCAAGGCAGGGCTGGCCTATGCCACCCCGTTACAGATGGTTCAGTATCGCCTGTTGTTGGCGGTGCTGACCTTAGGTGGTCTGCTGCTGTGGCGCGGCCGGCGTAGCGGCTTCCAGCGCCCGCCGTTTTGGCCGACCCTCTGGCTCGGTCTGACTCAGACCACCGGCTTTACCCTGCTCTCGACCCTGGCGCTGCTGCAGACCGGTACCGGCAAGGTCACCATTCTTTGCTACACCATGCCGTTCTGGACCCTGCTGCTGGCGCGCCTGTTTCTTGGCGAAACCGTGCGCCGGGTACAGTGGCTGGCGGTGGCGATTGCGCTCTGTGGTCTGGTGCTGGTGCTGGCCCCGTGGCAACAGCAACCGGGGGGAATGGGCAGCCTGCTGGCGATTGCCGCCGGTATCTGCTGGTCGGTGGCAGCGATTGTTGCGCGGCGCCTGCACCTGCAGCAGGAGACCGATACCCTGGCGCTCACCTTCTGGCAGTTACTGTTTGGTCTGGTGCCGCTCTATCTGATCTCGTGGGGCTGGCCGCAGCCGCCCATGCACTGGCAGTGGCCGTTTATCGGCATCCTGCTGTTTAACGGTTGTCTCGCTGCCGGGTTGGGGTGGCTGATCTGGCTGCACCTGCTATCTCGGCTGACCGCCGGCACCGCCGGCCTCAATATGCTGGCGATTCCGGCGGTAGCGCTGGTCGGTGCCTGGTGGTGGCTGGGCGATATGCCGACCGCCGCCGAATGGGCGGGGATGGGGCTGATTGGCGTGGCGCTGGCGCTACTGGCGCTGTTCAACTACCGGCTGGATCGTGAGGCGCTCGGGTTGCAATAACCCGCTTTCGTCCGGTTTTACTTAGGCTGACAAGCGTCGACGGTGACGCGCAGAGATCCCTGCTGTAGACGCGTGGTCAACTGTTCACCAATCTGCACTTGGTCCGCACTGTGTATCGTCTGACCCGCCGCATTCAAGGTGACGCTATAGCCGCGTGCCAGCGTTGCCAGCGGGCTGATCGCCTGCAGACGGGCGCACAGCAGCCGCAGTTGTTGTTCCCCACTATTCTCTTGTCGTGCCCAGGCCTGCTGCAAACGATGCTGCTGGTGGACTAACTGCTGGTGGGCGGCGGCTAGACGACGCTGCGGTGACAGGTGGCTTAACGCCTGCTCATCGCGCTGCAGACGATAACGTGCCCCCTGCAGCTGCTGGCCCATCGACTGGCGCAGGCGGATGGCCAGTTCATCCAGCCGTTGCTGGCGTTGCTCCAGACGGCGTGCCGGATGCTGCAGTTGTAGACGGTGTTCGGCGCGCGCCAGTTGCTGGCGATATTGTCCCAGCTGCCAGCGCAGCGCGGCGCCGAGTCGCTCGGCGGCTTGCTGCAGTTGCTGACGCTGCTGCTGGCGATCCGGGCTGACCAGCTCGGCGGCGGCCGACGGGGTGGCGGCCCGCAGGTCAGCCGCACCGTCGGCCAGTGTCACATCGCTCTCGTGACCCACCGCACTGATGATCGGCAGCGCACTGCCGGCAATCGCCCGCACCACCGCCTCGTCATTGAAGGCATTCAAATCTTCCGCCGCACCGCCGCCACGGCCAATGATCAGCACATCACACTCCTGCCGCTGATTGGCAAGGGCGAGGGCGGCACACAGTTGCGGTGGCGCGAGCGGGCCTTGCACCTGGCTCGGATAGAGGATGATCTCAAGCTGCGGCGCCCGGCGGCCGAGTACGGTCAGCATGTCGTGAATGGCGGCGCCGGTCGGCGAGGTGATCAGGCCAATACGCTGTGGTGCGACGGGGAGGGGGCGCTTACGTGCCGCATCGAACAGCCCTTCGGCCTGCAGTTTCTGCCGTAGCTGTTCGAGTTGCAGCTGCTGCAAGCCGTCACCGGCCGGCTGCATACGCTCGAGCACCAGTTGGTATTCGCCGCGTGGTTCATACAGTGACAACCGCGCCTGTACCAGCACCTGCAGACCATTCTGCGGACGAAAGCGCACCAAGCGGTTCTGGCCACGAAACATGGCGCAGCGCACCTGGGCGCTGTCGTCCTTGAGGGTCAGATACCAGTGACCGGAGCTATGTTGGGTCAGATTGGAGATCTCCCCGGCAAGCCAAACCAGCCCCATCTCCTGTTCGAGCAGAAGACGGACACTGCGGTTGAGCTGGCTGACAGAGAAAATCGTTTGCGCGGTGGTTGACATGCTATGCTCCGGTTTTCAACGGCTTGGCGCCGATTATGCGGCCAAGATCAAAAAGTGAAAGCGGTTTTTGTAAGAAAACTACCAAAAAGCGCTTTACCTCGGCCGAACAACTACCTAGAATCTCGCTGCAATATTTTACCCCCCTCCCACTAGCCTAACGGTGAGATATTGCCATGTTGCGAATTGCTAAAGAAGCGCTGACCTTCGACGACGTATTGCTGGTACCAGCCCATTCCCAGGTCCTGCCGCATACGGCTGATCTGCGCACCCACCTGACCAAAGACATCATCCTTAACATCCCGATGGTTTCCGCTGCCATGGACACCGTGACCGGTGCACGCCTGGCCATCGCGTTGGCACAGGAAGGGGGTCTGGGTTTCATCCACAAGAACATGTCTATCGAGCAGCAGGCCGAAAAGGTCCGCCGCGTGAAGAAGTATGAAAGTGGTATCGTGGCCAGCCCGGTCACCGTTCACCCGGAAATGAGCATTGCCGAAATCAAGGCGCTGACCCATACCTGCGGTTTTGCCGGTTTCCCGGTGATTGCCGCCAACGGCGAGCTGGTCGGTATCATTACCGGCCGTGACATCCGTTTCGTCACTGACATGACCATGAAGGTGCACGAAGTGATGACCCCGAAGGGCCGTCTGGTCACCGTGCGTGAAAACGCCTCGCGTGCCGAAGTGCAGAGCCTGATGCAGAAACACCGCATCGAGAAGGTGCTGATCACTAACGAAGCCTTCCACCTGAGCGGGATGATCACCGTCAAGGACTTCACCAAAGCCGAAAGCAAGCCGAATGCCTGTAAGGATGCGCTGGGTCGCCTGCGTGTCGGTGCGGCGGTCGGTGCCGGTGCCGGTAACGAAGAGCGTATCGATGCGCTGGTGGCTGCCGGTGTTGACGTGCTGCTGATCGACTCCTCCCACGGCCACTCCCAGGGCGTGCTGGACCGTATCAGTGCCACCCGCAAGGCCTACCCGAACCTGCCAATCGTCGGTGGTAACGTGGCCACCGCGGCCGGTGCCATTGCCCTGGCCGAGGCCGGTGTCAGCTGCGTCAAGGTCGGTATCGGCCCAGGCTCGATCTGTACTACCCGTATCGTGACCGGTTGCGGCGTACCGCAAATCACCGCAGTCTCCGACGCGGTCGAAGCACTGAAGGGTTCCGATATTCCGGTGATCGCTGACGGTGGCATCCGCTTCTCCGGCGACATCGCCAAGTCCATCGCTGCCGGCGCCAGCCTGGTGATGGTCGGCTCCATGTTTGCCGGTACCGAAGAGTCCCCGGGTGAAATCGAACTGTACCAGGGCCGCTCCTTCAAGTCCTACCGCGGTATGGGTTCGCTGGGCGCCATGTCCAAGGGCTCCTCTGATCGTTACTTCCAGACCGACAACGCCGCTGACAAGCTGGTGCCGGAAGGGATCGAAGGTCGCGTACCGTATAAGGGCCAGCTGAAAGAGATCATCCATCAGCAGATGGGTGGCCTGCGTTCCGCGATGGGCCTGACCGGTAGCGCCACGATTGAAGATCTGCGTACCAAGGCTGAGTTTGTGCGCATCACCGGCGCCGGGATCAAGGAATCCCACGTCCACGATGTGACCATCACCAAGGAAGCGCCGAACTACCGTCTCGGTTAATGCCATGACAGGGGCGCCCAGCGCCCTGTCTGTTTTATGACCTATTATTCCGGTCGGAACGCCTTCCGTCCGCCAACAACAGATCAGGAAACCATGAGCAAGAACATTCACGATCACCGTATTCTGATCCTGGACTTCGGTTCCCAGGTGACCCAGCTGATCGCACGTCGCGTGCGCGAAATCGGCGTCTACTGCGAACTGTGGGCCTGGGATGTCACCGAAGAGCAGATCCGCGAATTCAACCCGAACGGCATCATCCTGTCCGGTGGTCCGGAGTCGGTCACCGAAGCTGGTAGCCCGCGCGCGCCGCAGTATGTGTTTGAAGCCGGCGTGCCGGTGATGGGCATCTGCTACGGCATGCAGACCATGGCCGAACAGCTCGGTGGCAAGGTCGAAGGCTCGACCACCCATCGTGAATTCGGTTATGCGCAGGTCGAAGTGAAGACCCCGACCGCGCTGTTCGACAAGATTGAAGATGCGCTGAGTGCCGACGGCGCCACCCTGCTGGATGTGTGGATGAGCCACGGTGACAAGGTGGTCGCGATCCCGGAAGGGTTCACCACTACCGCTGCCACCCCGAGCTGCCCGCATGCCGCGATGGCGGACGAAGCCCGCCGTTTCTACGGTGTGCAGTTCCACCCGGAAGTGACCCACACTCGCCAGGGTGCGCGGATGCTGGAAAATTTCGTCAAACACATCTGCGGATGTGACGCGCTGTGGACCCCAAGCACCATCATCGACGACGCCATCGCCCGCATCCGCGAGCAGGTGGGTTCGGATGAGGTGATCCTCGGTCTGTCCGGCGGTGTCGACTCCTCGGTGGTCGCCATGCTGCTGCACCGTGCCATCGGCAAGCAGCTGACCTGCGTGTTCGTTGACAACGGTCTGCTGCGTCTGAACGAAGGCCAGCAGGTCATGGAGATGTTCGGTGACCATTTCGGTCTGAACATCGTCCACGTCAAGGCAGAAGATCGCTTCCTGTCCGCCCTGGCTGGTGTGGCTGATCCAGAAGCCAAGCGCAAGATCATCGGTCGCGTGTTCGTTGAAGTGTTCGATGATGAGTCCAAGAAGCTGACCAACGTCAAGTGGCTGGCCCAGGGCACCATCTATCCGGACGTTATCGAATCGGCCGCCTCCAAGACCGGCAAGGCGCACGTCATTAAGTCGCACCATAACGTCGGCGGTCTGCCGGAAGATATGAAGATGGGCCTGGTCGAGCCGCTGCGCGAGCTGTTCAAGGATGAAGTCCGCCGCGTCGGTCTGGAACTTGGCCTGCCGTACGACATGCTCTACCGCCACCCATTCCCAGGCCCGGGCCTCGGTGTGCGCGTGCTGGGTGAAGTGAAAAAGGAATACTGCGACCTGCTGCGTCGTGCCGATGCCATCTTTATCGAAGAGCTGCGCAAGGCCGACCTGTACCACAAGGTCAGCCAGGCCTTCGTGGTCTTCCTGCCGGTGCGCTCGGTCGGCGTCATGGGCGACGGCCGCAAGTACGACTGGGTGGTCTCCCTGCGTGCGGTCGAAACCATCGACTTTATGACCGCTCACTGGGCACACCTGCCGTATGAGCTGCTCGGTCACGTCTCCAACCGCATCATCAACGAAATCAACGGCATCAGCCGCGTGGTCTACGATGTATCGGGCAAGCCGCCAGCAACCATCGAGTGGGAATAATCCTGCGCTGATTGACTTGAGTTAGATAAAAAGCCCATGGAAACATGGGCTTTTTTAATTTTACGAGATTAAAAAAACGATCTGCAGTTTGTGGATGTGCAATGCATGCTGTGACGCCTGCGATGAGCCGAATTCCCACCATATTCGGCTCATATGGTGAGCCGATTAGAGCGTTGAGTCGGCATTTTCATGCTGAAATCACGGCCTTGCCGCCCCTGCAGTTCAGGACTCAATACGACCTAGTGGTTCATACAACCAGACAAACACCGTTTTCGATGTCGAGATTAATCGCGCCACTTCGATGTTCCTGACAAAAACGGCTTGAAGATCAACCTCTCGATGATTTCAATATCCCTTGTTGCCAGCGCTTGGATGTGAAATGTGTTCTCGTCTACCAGCAACCCGCCCTGATTCCGACGTGTTGTTGCTCGAGGAGTTGGTTGGGGTTCAGACGATGCCCTACACTTTGTGCCTATCAGTCAGGAAATCAGTCGCCGTATGTCGCACTTGCTCGATCTGAGAACCATTGCTTTGGTCTACGTTGCGATCCGCATCGGGCTGGCGCTTGTGCTTATTTATTTGTGGAGTGTACAGCGCAACTATCCGCCGGCCCGTGATTGGGCGATCGGCGCCTTGCTGACAGCGGCGGGGCTGTTTTTGTTGTCGTTGCGCAATATGGTCTCTCCGCTTATCTCCGAACAACTCTCCTGTATGCTGCTGATCCCCGGATGGATGGTGTTCGACTGGGGGATTGTGCGCGCTTGCGAACAGAAACCACCCTATCGACTGTGGATCGTGCTCTGTGTGCTGACCTTGTTTGGCAACTACTGGTTAAGTGAAGTTCAGCCCAATGATCCGGTAGAGACAGTGCTGTATCACGGTACGCTGATCCTGTTTGATCTCGGTGCCGCTTATGCCTGCCTGACCAGTCGTTGTGGGACGCGACGACAAACTTTTCGTGCGATTGCGGTGTTGCTGTTGATCTCGGTGGCATCACTGCTGCTCAAGCTGGCAATGGAGGTGTTTGGACTGTTTGCGCCGCAGCCTGAGGCGTTCCCCAAAATTATCCAGTTGCTCTGCTCAATGACCCTGTTTCCGATGTTGACCATGTTGCTGGCGTTACAAACCTCGCAGAAACTGCAGGAAGCGCTCAACGAGCAGGCGCGTCATGACATGTTGACTGGCGCCTATAATCGCCGTGCATTTGCGGAATTTATGACGCCGGTCTGGAAGCGGGCACAGCGTTATCAGCAACCGCTCTGTGTGTTGTCGCTCGATATCGATAACTTCAAACGCTTTAACGATGAATACGGCCATCAGACAGGGGATCAGGCTTTGATATTGGTGTCGCGGGTCGCGCAGGCTGCGTTGCGCAAGCACGATATCTGGTGCCGACATGGGGGAGAGGAGTTTGTAGCCTTGTTGCCGGATACTGAACTCGCGCAAGCCTATAGCTGTGCCGAGCGCTTGCGCGAAGCCGTCGCACAAGCACGCATCGACGGCCCGCAAGGGCCCTTGTCGCTGTCGGTCAGCATCGGTGTCGCTGAGCGTCGCGCCGAGACGGAGTGGAGTGAACTGCTGGCGGTCTCTGATGCTGCCTTGTATCAGGCCAAGGCGGCCGGTAAGAACTGCGTCATGACCAGTGGGTTATCTGCTTCGCCTTCATCAACCTAAGGCGTCAGTGCCGGATAGGGTGCTGCAGCATGCCTCAACCCAGCACTAACCATGCGTCGACGTCTGGCAACAAAACAGGCGATCTGCATCACGTTTCTCTATAATGCCCTTCCTTTGTGGCTACCGTGCTGGGTGCGCGGTGGTGGATGTGGTCTTGGCTGATGCGGGTTGTCCGCCAGCATGATAGAGAAATGGTTATGCATACCTTGGCGCAACTGCGTTCGGGTGCGTTACGCGGTGTTCGTCGTCTGACGTTACGCGACAATCTGACGCACTTTCCCCACGAGATCCTGACGTTGAAAGACTCGCTCGAGGTGCTGGATCTCACCGGCAACCAGCTCGACAGTCTGCCGGATGAACTGGTGACATTGCCGCATCTGCGCATCATCTTCTGCTCGGAGAACCGCTTTACCCGCTTGCCCGAGGTACTGGGGCGTTGCCCGGCGCTGACCATGATCGGTTTTAAGGCGAATCAGATCCGCGAGGTGCCGGCGGCTGCGCTGCCACCCGGGTTGCGCTGGCTGGTGCTGACCGATAACGAGATCGAGACACTGCCTGACGCGCTGGGGCAGTGCCGTGATCTGCAAAAACTGATGCTGGCCGGTAACCGGCTCACCCGCCTGCCGGAGACCCTGGCCGATTGTCATCGGCTGGAGCTGGTCCGCCTGGCGGCCAACCGGCTGACCGTGTTGCCCGACTGGTTGCTGGCGCTGCCACGCTTGAGCTGGCTGGCGTTTGCGGGTAACCCGTGCTGTCCGGCGCCGCAGCAAACCGAGGCGGTGACAGCCGCGCCTTGGGCCACCCTGACGCCGGGGCCATTGCTGGGTGAGGGGGCCTCGGGCCGCATTGTCGCCGCTGACTGGCAACAACCGGCCGGCGTCCAGCCGGTCGCGGTGAAGCTGTTCAAGGGGGCGGTGACCAGTGACGGCTTGCCACAGTGCGAGATGGCGGCATCGCTGGCGGCAGGACAGCATCCGGCGCTGATCGAGTTGATTGGTGAAATCCACGATCACCCGGACGATACGGCTGCGCTGGTGATGGCGCTGATTGACCCGGCATTCTCCACCCTGGCCGGGCCGCCAAGTCTGGCCTCCTGTACCCGTGACGCCTATGCCGAGGGGCTGGTGTTGTCGCCAGCGGCCGCACTCGGGATTGCCCGTAAACTGGCGTCGGTGGCGGCGCATCTGCATACCCGCGGTATCCTGCATGGCGATCTGTATGCGCACAATATCCTGCATGACGGCCAGGGGGCGGCGTTGCTCGGTGACTTTGGCGCCGCCTCGTTCTATGCGCCGGGCAGTGCGCAGGGGCAAGCGTTGGAGCGCCTCGAGGTGCGCGCCTTCGGCTGCCTGCTGGAGGAGTTGCTCGAGCGCTGCGTCATGCCGGCGGCCTGGCAGTCATCACTTACTGCACTGATGCATGCCTGTCTTGACCACCACCCCGCGGCACGACCGTCGTTCGCTGTGGTACATCAGCGGTTGCAGGCGCTGGAGGGTCATGCCGCCAGCGCATAACCGCTAAAACAAATCGCATTTCAATGCCTTAGCGGCCGCTGCTAGTGTCGGGTCATGACTTCATTTATTAAGGTAGCTGACCATGAAACGACTAGAGAACAAGGTGGTAATCATTACCGGCGGTAACTCGGGCATTGGCAAGGCCACGGCGGAACTGTTCTGTCGCGAAGGGGCCAAGGTGGTGATCTCCGGCCGGCGCGACAGCGAGAACCAGAAGGTGGTGGCTGACATCACGGCGCAGGGCGGGGAGATCAGTGCGGTGCAGGCGGATGTCTCCGAAGCGGCGGCCTGTCAGTCGGTGGTGGTGCACACCCTGGAGAAATATGGCCGCATCGATGTGCTGGTCAACAATGCCGGCATTGCCGACAAGCATATGCCGATCAGCGAATGCAGCGAGGCGTGGTTCGATACGGTGTGCAAGGTCGACCAGTATTCGGTCTATTACATGACCAAGTATGCCCTGCGGCATATGGAGGCGCAGGGGGCCGGCTCGATCGTCAATATCTCCTCGATTGGCAGCCAAGGTGTGGCGGGAATTGCCTATAGCGCCGCCAAGGCCGCGGTCAATGCGATGACCAAGAATATCGCCCTGCAATATGCCGCCACCGCGATTCGCTGCAATGCGGTCGCCCCCGGCCCGACACCGACACCGCTCAATGCGCCGGAGCAGGTGAAGACCTTCCATCACGCCTTTGCCAGCCTGTGTGCCAAACATATCGATGTCACCCTGCCGGTGGCGACGGTCGAGGATCAGGCGCAGGCAATCCTGTTCTTTGCCAGTGACGCCTCGAAGGCGATCACCGGACAGATTCTGTACGTCGACCACGGCACGTCACTCTATTGATACGGCGATAGGCAGGCTCCCCGGAGGGAGGGCCTGCCACGCGGTTCGCCTCGCCAGACCCCGGTTGACGGTGGGGCTGGTTTTTCCTATTGCCTGATCCAGCTTGGTTTTTCCCTGGTAGACAGCTAGATTGTCGGCTGTACGGGCTGTCTGATGGTCCGTTTTCAGATTAACCAGGGAGTCGGCATGAGCAGGGTGATTAGCGGGGTGATTAATCTTAATCAGGGCAGGGAACAACAACCGCCGCTGAATGTGAAGGTCAATATTGCCACCCCGGCTTATGGCTCCACCTATTCCGGCCTGTATGTGCGCAGTCTGTTTGACCTGATGAGTTCGGCGCCGCGCGAGGGGGTGCAGTTCAGCCTGTCGGATATCGATTACGCCGATGTGGTAATGGCGCGCAACTATCTGATCTCCAACTTCTACTTCAACAAGCCCGAGTGCTCGCACCTGCTGTTTCTGGATGATGACATGGGCTTTGAAGCGTCGCTGATCTATCAGATGCTACGCCTGAATCAGCCGCTGGTCGGCACCCTGTACCCGAAGCGCCAGCTTGATCTGCGTAAACTGCATGCCGCACATGCCATGCCGTTCGAGCAGGCCTATGCCCAGGCGTGCGAATTTGTCGGCAGTGGCACCAGTACGCAGATGAGTGCGGCCGGTGATGGCTTCACCGAGGTCAAACGTTGCGGCACCGGCGTCATGCTGATCTCGCGCCAGTGTATCGACACCATGATCCGCATGTGTCCGGCGATCGTCGACGACAAGCGTTACAAGAAGCAGCCATTCGGCAAGCGCTTTACCTCGTTCATTACCCCGTTCAACAAGATTGAGCTGGAAGACAGCGAGCTGTCGGAAGACTACTCGTTCTGTTACCGCTGGACCGAGTTTTGTCAGGGCAAGATCTATGCAGCGACCGCACGCCGGATCAGGCATATGGGTCAGCTGGTGGTGGAGACGAGCTATGCGGATCGTCTGGGCGTATTGGTGAAGTAAGTGGCAAAGTAACTGGCGAACTGAACAGCGAGAGCTGATCAGGCTGCTCGGCGGGTGAGCTCGGGGCGGCACTCGTGCGCTGGCGTCGGGCGCGTTGCCGGCACAGGCGTAACACTTCACGTTGTTGATCCGGGCTCATGCGCGGCCAGTCAAAGCGCTCCTGGCGCGAGCGGAAGCAGCCGAGGCAATAGCCACGTGTATCGGCCTCGCAGCGACCGATACACGGGCTGGTCAGCGGGAATAACTCCAGCTGGCTGGCCATCGGCGATGTCCGGTTAACGCACGGTGACGGCGGTCCCGCTAACGCTGACCATCAGCATGCCGCCGTTCGGACCGACCACTTCATAGTCGAGATCAATCCCGACCACCGCATTGGCACCGAGCTCCTTGGCGTGCTCGCTCAGCTCTTCCATCGCAATCTTGCGCGCCTTGGACAGCTCCTTTTCGTAGGCACCAGAACGCCCGCCGACAATATCGGTCAGCTTGGCAAACAGATCTTTGAAGACATTGGCGCCCATGATGGCTTCGCCGACGACAATGCCGTGGTATTCGGTGATTTGGCGGCCTTCCAGGGTCGGCGTGGTGGACAGAATCATGACGTGCTCCCGTAACAATGTGGTTGTAATAACGGGCCCAGCATAGCAGCGCTGGTGTATCGATACCGCAACCCTGACTATACCGCATGCTAGCTTAGCGGATGCAGAATAAAAAAACGCAGGCCGAAGCCTGCGTTGAAGACGGAGTAAAAGGACTTGCAGGTTTAATCCAGCAGCTGACGATGCAACCGTTGGACGATCTCTTCGGCCTGGTCTTCGTTGACCAGGAAGCAGAGATTGTGGGCACTGGCGCCGTGGCAGACCATGCGAATATTCACATCGTCGACCACGCTGAATACGCGACTACCGGCACCATTGGTGGTGCTGATGTCGTTGCCGATCAGGGCAACCAGCGAGAGTTTGTCTTCCACCTTGACCTTGCCGAGGGCACTGAGTTCGGCCAGCACTTCGTCGCTGAGCACGGACTTGCCGTTGGACTGGCTACCGGTATGGTCGAGGGTCAGCGCTACGCTGACTTCGGAAGTTGTGATCAGGTCCACCGAGATACGATGGCGGGCCAGAATGGTAAATACATCGGCCAGGAAGCCGCAGGCGCCGAGCATGTTGGCGCTGTGCAGGGTGACCAGTACCTGATTACGGCGCAGGGCGACCGCGCGGAACAGTGGGTTGGAGGTGGTGCTCAGGCGTACCCAAGTCCCCCCGGCACCCGGATCCTTGCTCGAGCCGACAAACACCGGAATATTCCGGCGCACGGCGGGTTGCAGGGTGGAGGGGTGCAACACCTTGGCACCGAAGGTGGCCATTTCGGCGGCTTCGGCAAAGCTGATCTCCGGAATCGGACGGGCAGAGCTGACCATGCGCGGGTCGGTGGTGTAGATCCCAGGGACATCAGTCCAGATCTCCAGTTCACTGACGCTCAGCGCTTCGGCGAGCAGGGCGGCACTGTAATCGCTGCCGCCACGGCCGAGGGTGGTGGTCTGGCCTTCGGCGTTGGAGCCGATAAAGCCTTGGGTGATGATGAAATGGTCCGCCGCCAGCAGTGGCGCCATCTCTTGCTGGGCCAGGGCGCGTAGCGCTTCGATCGCCGGGGTGGCCTTGCCGAAACGGCTGTCGGTACGCATCACTTTGCGCACATCGAACCACACGGCCGGGTAGCCCTTTTGCTGCATCAGTTCAGTGAACAGGCGGGTCGACATCAGTTCGCCCTGGGCCACCATGCGGTCAACCAGTGCGGCATCGGAGGCCACTGCAGCCTGTTCGGCCAGATCACGCACCTCATCCAGCATGTCGCGGATGGTGCGGGTCAGTGCGGTCGGTTGGCCAAGCGCATCAAGAATATGGAACTGAATATCGGTCAGGCGTTGCATGCGGTCTTCGCGCGCCTGGGCATCCAGATTACCGCTGGAGAGTTCGACCAGCAGGTTGGTGACCCCGGCGCTGGCACTCAGTACCACCACGCGGGTCTTGGGATTATGGACAACGATCTGTAAACAGCGGGTCATGGCCTCGCCATTGGCCACACTGGTTCCGCCAAACTTGGCTACACAAATCTGGTTCACGCTCAAAACTCCTGCAATCAGAAAATCCGTTTTATTGATATAAAACCAGGAGCTCAGGAGGGAGGTGGGACGGGCGGGAGAAGCAGAGTGCGGCTAATCCTGCCAGAAGCACTTCACCTGATGGTGACAGCCCACGGGATTCAGCCCGTGCGGCCGACAACTGCCTGGTCAGTCCGGTCAATTGCCTCGGCGTCATACCCCCTGGCCGGCGATCATCGGAGTCTGACTCCTTCTGCCGGTTGCCTGGACAACGCGCCTCTTCTGGTTTTCCGCCGTCATGTTGCGGCGGGTGCTAAACAAATACCTTGTTGAGTAGATGTCTGTCAACTTTTGCAGACTGCTATTCACTCGGTGTCGAATGTCGCCGTTATGAAACCGTCTCCAGAAAATGCTTTCACAGCGTGATCCAGATAACAAATCCATGTTAACCAGATGAAAACGGTCCATCGTTATGTGACCGGTTCCACGAATCACCGGTGGGGCGCTGGTATATTGCACCCCGTGGAAACCAGAAATCTCCATTGCCAAAACGGGGCCGGTCCGTGTATCGGCCCCGTCTTTTTTTTACAGATTTTTCAACAGGATCTTCGAGCGGCGCTGATAGTTGTATAACTTCTGCTTCGCCACCGGCAGGTCTGTCACCTCTACCGGCTCAAAGCCGCGTTCCCGGAACCAATGAATCGATCGAGTTGTTAACACAAACAGCTTCTGGATGTTTTGGCGCCGTGCGTGCTCTTCAATTTTGGCTACCAGCTTGTCCCCACGATTGGAACTCCGGTAATCCGGATGGATCGCCACACAGGCCATTTCCGCCATTGACTCTTCCGGGAATGGATAGAGCGCCGCACAGCCGATCACCATGCCGTCGCGTTCGACGATGCTGAAATGGTCGATCTCCATCTCCAGTTGTTCGCGTGAGCGACGCACCAGAATCCCTTCCTGCTCCAGCGGACGGATCAGATCCAGAATCCCGCCGATATCGTTGATGGTGGCCGCACGTGCCTGCTCGGCGCTCTGGCGCACGATCTGGGTGCCGATGCCGTCACGGGTGAACAGCTCTTGCAGCAGGGCGCCATCTTCCTTGTAACTGACCAGATGACAGCGCGGTACGCCGGCACGGCAGGAGGCAATTGCGGCGCGCAGATAGCGGGCAGTGCCCGAGCTGTCGTTGCCTTGCGCTTCCACCGCGCGCAGGTACTCTTCGGCCTGCTCGGGGAACAGTTCGGAGACCACCTGGCCGGACGGGTTGATAATCCCCTGCATTGAGCAGAAGGCGATCAGCTTGTCGGCGCCAAGGTGAATGGCGACCTGGGCGGCAATCTCTTCGGCATTGACGCTGAAACTCTCGCCGGTGACCGAGAAGCCGACCGGGGAGATCAGCACGATGCTGTTCTGATCCAGCTGGTTGCGGATGCCGTCGGTGTCGATACGGCGTACCTTGCCGCTATGGCAGTAGTCGATGCCATCGTCGACCCCCAGCGGTTGGGCGGTGACAAAGTTGCCGCTGACCACGTTGAGGTGCGCGCCCTGCATCGGCGTGTTGATCAGCCCCATCGACAGGCGGGCGGTGATATCCAGTTGCATGCCGCCGCACACCTGCTTGATGATGCGGAAGCTGTCGGTGTCGGTGACCCGGATGCGCTTGTGGAAGCGGGAGCGGATCCCGGCCTGGGCCAGGGCATTGTCGATTTGCGGGCGGGCGCCAAACACCAGCACCAGACGGATGCCCAGGCTTTGCAGCAGGGCAATATCGGCAACCATTTCCTTGAAGTGATCGTCAGCAAAGGTCTCACCACCAACCATGATGACGAAGGTGGACCCCCGGTGATGATTGACATACGGGGTGGAATGACGGAAGGCATTCACCAGCACAGCATCTCTTTCGCGAACCATGACGCTATCCTTGCAACAAAACTGTGCCTATGATCATGAAAAAGGGCAGACAGTGCAAGTATAAATAAGCACTATTTTTGACTTTTTATGTTATCAGTAAGGCTGCAAATCCAGATAAACACCGGTGTAAGCGTTCGGCTTCATGCAATCAAACTGACTGAAATGCATAGTATTTCATCCTGAACAGCCGCACTTCTTGTGTTGCAAGACTTGGTTCCCACGCGCGGACAAGGCAAACTGCACCCATGGAACCGCCCCAGGGCTCTCACGAGCCAGATCTCTAGCAAGCTATATCAAAGGATGAAAGGCCATGTTAGCAGGCAAGCAAGTCAGCTTTATCATTGATCATAAAGGCAACCGTCAGGCGGCTGTCGTGCCGATTGATATCTACGATGAGTTGATGGCCTTGCAGCGGGCATTGGCCACCACCCAGCCAGGGCAGCGCGAGCGCTACTATTACAGTGCCAAGGGCGTCGAGGCGGTGGGCTATCCGGTCGGACAGCGGCAGAAGCCGGGCTTTATGGTACTGGCCGGCTCGCGCGTTAACCGCGAACAGGCGGGCTCGTTGCGCGAGGCGGTGATTGAACTGCGCGAGCAGCTGATGGCTAAAGGGGTGCTGCAGCAGGATGAGCAGGGCTATCTGTTTCTGGCCGATCACCTGTTTAACAGCCCGAGCCTGGCCGCAAGCCTGATCGCCGGTAACAACCGCAGTGGTCTGGATACCTGGAGTAATCAGGAGGGCTTTACCCTCAAGCAGTCCGGTTACGGCCAGAAAAAAGGCGGCTGACGCCCGGTGGCGTTCGCTGCGTCATCTCTCGTTCCGGCCGGAGGCGTTGTTATGTTCCCATCTGCCACCGTCGACGGCCTGATCCTCACCCGCCAGACCCGTGACCACCCACCCTCTCAGGCCTCGGCGCTGTCTGCGTCACAGCCCGCAGAGGGCCGTGCCGAGATCGTGCTCTGGTTGGCCACGGCACAAGGGCCGGTCTGCGTTATCTACGATCAGGTGCCCCCCTCGTTCTGGTTGCTGCAACGTGATCAGCCGCGCGCACTGGCATTGTTCCGCCAGCACAAGGTGCATGGCTGGTTACGGCCGAGCGCGCTGAAAACCTTCGAGCAGGCCCCCTTGGTGCAGTGCTGCTTTACCACGCTAGGCCGGTTACAGCAGGCCCAAGTGTTGTTGCAGGCCGCAGGTATTGCCCCTTACGAGGCCGACTTGCGCCATGTTGATGCGGTGCTGATCGAGCTGGGCATTACCAATGGTGTGCGGGTCAACGGCCACTGGCAACAACGCGGGCGACAACGGGTGCTGGTGGCCGATCAGTTACAACCGCTGGAGCTCGATCTTCCGTTGCGCTGCGTGGCGCTGGATGTCGAGTGTGCGCCAGATGGCATGCTCTATTCGGTCGCGCTGCAACCGATGCAGGCCGGCAGCGAGGGCTGGGTGGCGATCCGTCTGCCGCCCGGCAGGATGGTGCAGGATGAGCCAGGCTTGCGGGTGCAGACAGTGGCCGACGAGCGCGCGCTGCTGGTGGCGGTGGGCAAGCAGTTACAGCGCTGGGATCCGGACTGCATCCTCGGCTGGAACGTGGTCAACTTCGATTTTCGGCTATTACTGCAGCGCGCTGAGCGGCTGAGCCTGCCGCTCTACTGGGGGCGCGGTAATGCACCGTTGCGCTGGCGTGAGGGGCGCACCGAAGGGCAGGGGCAGGTGTCGATTGCCGGCCGACTGGTGCTGGATGGCATCAGTAGTCTCAAGATCGCCACCTGGCAGTTCGAGAGTTTCCGCCTGCAGCATGTGGCCACCACCCTGCTTGGCGAGGGCAAATTGCTGACCGAAGGGGATAACCAGCAAGCGGCCATCGATCTGCTGTGGCATACCGATCCGCAAGCCCTGGTGCGCTATAACCTGCAGGATTGCCGACTGGTCAACGCCATCTTCGAGCAGACCCAGCTGCTGTCGTTCCTGTTCTTGCGCAGTCAGTTGACCGGGCTGGAGCCGGATCGCGCCGGGGGTTCGGTGGCGGCGTTCAGTTGGCTCTATCTGCGGCCGCTACATCAACATGGCTATGTGGCACCGAATATGGGGCGGATCCAGGGCGAGCCGTCGCCCGGTGGCTATGTGATGAGCTCGCGCCCAGGGCTTTACCGGCAGGTGCTGGTGCTCGATTTCAAGAGTCTGTATCCGTCGATTATCCGCAGCTTCGGCATCGATCCGCTGGCGCTGGTGCTCGGTCTGCAATGCAGTGACGAGGCGCAGACCGTGCCCGGTTATCTCGGCGCGCGCTTTGCTCGCGATCAGGCGATTCTGCCCGGTCTGATTGCCCGCTTATGGCAGGCGCGAGATCAGGCCAAGGCCGACCACGATGCGCCACGCTCGCAGGCGATCAAGATCCTGATGAACTCCTTCTATGGCGTGCTCGGCTCCAGCGGTTGCCGATTCTTTGATCCGCGACTGGCCTCCAGCATCACCCTGCGCGGACAGTGGATCATGCAGGAGACGGCGCGCGCGATGCAGGTGCTTGGGCTGACCGTGATCTACGGGGATACCGACTCGCTGTTCGTCTGGGCCGGTGACGACACGGATGATCAGGCGGCGGTGGCGCTTGGCCAGCGTCTGGCGCAAGAGATGACCGCTTTGTGGCAACAACGGTTACAGGACGAGTTCGGTTTGACCTCATGCATGGAGTTGCAGTTCGAGCGTCACTACCGGCGCTTCCTGATGCCGACCATTCGTGGCAGTGGCCAGGGTAGCAAGAAGCGTTATGCCGGTCTCACTGGCAGTGGCGACAGCGAGAAGCTGATTTTTCGCGGACTGGAGACGGTGCGCTCCGACTGGACCGAACTGGCCAAACAGTTCCAGCAGGGGTTGTACCAGCACATCTTCCACGATGAGGACCCTGGCCCGTTTATTCGCGATATGGTGCGCGCTACCCGTCAGGGCGAA
Source organism: Aeromonadaceae bacterium (assembly GCA_041911695.1). GTDB lineage: Bacteria > Pseudomonadota > Gammaproteobacteria > Enterobacterales > Aeromonadaceae > Pseudaeromonas. The sequence goes on along the minus strand of JAYROM010000010.1, from coordinate 8,511 downwards.
CATGACGCCTGGCTGGTCTATCATCGCCAGTTACGCCGTGAGCTGAACGATTATCAGAAAAACGAGCCGCCGCATGTGCGTGCCGCGCGGCTGGCCGAGGCGCTGGAGAGCACCCCGCAAGGGCCATTTCGCCATCGTCGCGGCCATATCGACTATCTGATGACCACCGCTGGCCCTGAGCCGGTCGGGGTGCGCCAGCATGCCATCGACTATGAGCACTATGTCGAGAAGCAGTTGCGCCCGGTGGCCGAGGCCATTCTGCCGTTTATCGGCCGCCACTTTGACGAGTGGGCCAACGAGCAGTTGTCACTGTTCTAGTGCCATACCTGTACCGCAGGTTCCATCTCTGCGCTGCCCCCAGTCTTTGCGCTGTACTCTGTCTCTGCGCTGCGCTCACGGCACAAAGCGGTAGCCGATACCGGTCTCGGTCAATAGATGACGCGGTTGGGTCGGGTCTAGCTCCAGCTTCTGCCGCAGGTGGCCCATATAGATACGCAGGTAGTGGTTGTGCTCGACCGCATTCGGTCCCCACACCGCCAGCAGCAGGTGGCGCTGGGTCAGCACCTTGTCTGGATTGGCCAGTAACTCGGCCAACAGCCGGTATTCAATCGGCGTTAGATGCAGTTCGGTGTCGGCGCGCAGCACCCGGCGTGAGGCGCGATCGACCCGCACCTCGCCAAAACAGATCTCCGCCGCAGGCTGTTGGCCAGCCACCGCGCGGCGTAGCGCGGCGCGAATACGTGCCTGCAGCTCGCCGATGCCGAACGGCTTGATCAAATAGTCGTCGGCGCCGGCATCCAACGCGGCGATCTTGTCCTGTTCGTCACTGCGTGCTGACAGCACCAGGATCGGCATGGCGCTCCACAGGCGTAACTCGCGGATCACGGTCAACCCGTCGCCATCCGGCAGACCCAGATCCAGCACCAGCATATCTGGCTTGCGGCTGGCCGCCTCAAGTAGCGCGCGCTGGCAGTTATCGGCCTCGAACACGCGGAAGCCTTCGCTCTCCAACGCGGTACGGATGTAACGGCGAATTGCCTGTTCATCCTCGATGATCAGCAGGGTAGGTTGCGGATCGCTCATCATGACTCCTCGGGCATCTCCACCGGCTCATCGAGCAGCGGTGGTTGGGCTTTCCATGGCAGGGTAAAGCAGAAACAGGCGCCGCCTTGCGGACGGTTTTCGGCGCGGATCTGGCCGCCGTGCGCCTCGACGATGGCGCGACAGATAGCCAGCCCAAGGCCAACGCCCGGAATCACCGACTCCTGGTTACCACGGGCAAACTTCTCGAAAATCAGCTGCTCCTTGCCGGGCGGCAGACCGGGCCCTTCGTCCCAGATGCAGATCTGCAGTTCATCTGCCAGCTGGTGGGCATTGAGTCCGAGCCGCACACCGGGGCCAGCATATTTACAGCCATTTTCCAGCAGATTGACCAGTACGCGCTCGAGCAGCACGGCATCGGCATACAGCAGCGGAAAGTCAGGCGGAATATGGTGCTCGAACGGATGATCCTGCAGAGGCACCATCAATTCATGCAGGGCGGTGCCAAGCAGTTCAGGCAGCGATTGCCAATCCTGACGCAAGGTCATGCCGCCAGATTGCAGCCGCGCCATATCCAGCAGGTTGTTGACCAGCCGGGTGGTGCTCAGAACCTGCTGGCGCATCGCCGAGGCCATCGTGACCTGCGGGGCACCGGCCAGCCCGAGCTCCAGGGTGAGCAGTTCGGCCTGGCCAAACAGGGCGGTCAACGGGGTGCGCAGATCGTGCGACAGTGCCGACAACAACGAGTTGCGCAGCCGTTCCGATTCGGCCTGCAGGCGGGCCTGTTCGGCCGAGTGGGCCAGGGCGATGCGCTCCAGCGCGACGGCAATCAGCACCCCGAACAGCTCAAGCAGGCGGATCTGCTCCGGGATCTGCAACAGTCGCGGCTGACGTGGGGTAATCAGCAGTACGGCACAGGGTTGCTGGCCACTGCTTAACGGCTGTAGTCGGTAGGGCAACTGCGCATCGCGCTCACTGCCCAGACCCGCCGGCTGGCCATCTTGCAGGCAGAGCCTTGCCAGGGTGTCGTTCCATTCGCCGTGCGCACCGGTCTGACCGTGCAACTGGCCATTGGCATCGGCGACCAGCAATTCAGTCTGTGCCTGAAAGCTATGCGCCAGCGCCTCGCAACTGAGTTGGGCGATCTGTTCTACCCTGACGGTGGCGCTCAGAGCTTGCGACAACTCAAACAGTTGGTGGGCTCGCTGTTCGCGGTGCTGGGCAATCTGCGCCTGATAACGGGCGCCGGCGGTCAGTTGTCCGGTGAGCAGGCCGACCGCCAGCATCACCGCAAAGGTGACCAGATACTGCATGTCGCTGACCGCGAATGAGAAGTGCGGCTCGACAAAGAAGAAGTCAAACAGGCCGACATAGACCACGGCTGCGACGGTAGCAGGGGTACGGCCGAAGCGCAGCGCAATCAATACCACGCCGAGCAGATAGATCATCACCAGATTGACCGGATCGAGCCAAGGGAGCAGCGCCCGGGCGATCAGCGTCAGGCCGCCACCGAGCAACAGAGCGGCCACGGCACCTTGGCGCAGCTGGCGCCAGCGTGCCGGCCAGCTCTCCTGCAGGGGTGGCAATACCGCCGGGGCAACCGGCGGTGCGGGGACACCCCGGGGATCGGCAGCAACAGGACGAGTGGTGGCCGGTTCGCGCATCAATGACTCCAGACAGATGCTCATGGCATCGTTCAACGGACGGTCGACAGTGGCGCAAAGTATACGGGATTGCATTCGCCTCCCTCCAGTTACCGACAGCAGTTAAACCCTGACCTGCATCCCCATTTCCACCACCCGGTCGGCCGGGATCTGAATAAAGTCATACGGACGCAGTGAGTTGCGGCTGAGCAGGATAAATAGCCGGGCTCGCCACTTGGCCAGCCAATTGCGTCGTCCGGCCAGCAACGTCTCCCGCGAGAAGAAGAAGGTGGTGTTGCTCAGGTTGAGACGCAGGCCGTGTAGCGAGGCCTGCTGACAGATGGTGTTGATATCCGGCGTCTCGTGAAAACCGTAGGCCACCGTCATGCGCTGTACCGTGGCCGACAGCGGTTTGATCTCAATATGACGCTCGCGACTGACATAGGGCGTGTTCAGGGTGCGGAAGTGCATAAAGATGATGCGCTCATGCAGCACACGGTTATGGCGGACATTATGCACCAGGGCATGCGGGACCCCCTGTTCGGTGCGCGCCAGATAGACCGCAGTGCCCGGGATATGCTGCGGTTTCTCCTTGGCCACCAGTTTGACGAATTGCTCCCAGGAGAGACTCTGCCGGCTGACTTCACGTAGCAGCAGGAAGTGCTCCCATTTCCAGATCGCCATCACACCGAAGGTCAGCGCGCCGGCACCTAGCGGCAGCCAGCCGCCATCCAGGATCTTCATCAGGTTGGAGAGGAAGAACGGCAGATCGATGGTGAGCAGCAAGGCGCCGATCAGCTTGACCAGCGGCAGTGGCCAACGCCAGTTGTAGTGCGCCACATAGCAGGCGAGCAGGGTGGTAATGGCCATGGTGCCGGTGACCGCAATGCCGTAGGCGGCCGCCAGCTTGCTCGACTCACGAAACATCAAGATGACGCCGAGGATGCAGAAAAACAGCATCCAGTTGACGAATGGCATATAGATTTGGCCGGCCTCATCGGCTGAGGTGTGCAGGATTTTCATATTCGGCAGATAGCCCATGCGTACGGCCTGGCGGGTCATCGAGAAGGCGCCGGAGATCACCGCCTGTGAGGCGATGATGGTGGCCAAGGTGGCCAGGATCACCAGCGGGATGATCGCCCACGACGGGGCCAGCAGGTAGAACGGATTTTCCAGTGCCTTGGGGTTGCTCAGGATCAGCGCCCCTTGACCCAGATAGTTCAGGGTGAGGGCTGGCGAGACAAAGCTGAACCAGGCCAGGCGGATCGGGCGCTTACCAAAATGGCCCATGTCGGCATACAGCGCCTCACCGCCGGTGATGGAGAGCACCACGGCGCCGAGCGCCAAAAAGGCGGTGTATTGGTAGGTCAGCAGGAAATGCCAGGCCCATTTGGGGTTGATCGCGGCCAGCACGCCGGGATGCTGGACGACCTGCCAGCCACCGAGCACGGCCAATACCGCAAACCAGACCACCATCACCGGGCCGAACAGTTTGCCCACCGTGCCGGTGCCATGTTTCTGGATCTGGAACAGGATAAACAGCACCAGTACCGATACCGGAACGATGTAGTGCTGCATATCCGGGGCGATCACCAGAATCCCTTCCAGCGCGGACAGCACCGACATCGCCGGGGTAATCACGCTGTCGCCATAAAACAGTCCGCCGCCGATCAGCCCCAGAATCAACAGCAAGGTCGTGGTGTAGTAGGGGGTATTGCGGCCCGCCAGTGACATCAGGGTAAGAATACCGCCCTCACCGTTGTTGTCGGCCTCCATCACATAGGCCAGATATTTGATCGACACCACCAGGATTTGCGACCAGATGATCAGGGACAAGAAGCCCAGTACCACATCTTGACTGGGTTGTAGCCCGAGATGGGGTGAGAAGCACTCATGCAGGGTGTACAGCGGACTGGTGCCGATATCACCATAGACGACACCAATGGCCGCCAGGGTCAGCTGACGAAGGGAGGAAGAGGGTTGACTCATATTCAGGGTGCGGACAGCGAAGCCGGCTCCGTTGTGAACTGCGACAGGTCAGGGTGACGGGAACTCGGCACGCACCCACCGGGGATTTTCCATGACATCAGCGTATCGCCGGGCATGAAAAGAACCGGTAAAAAGGCGGGGGTTGGGTATAAAAAAAGTGTAAAAATGCTGAATTTTCAGCCTGTTTTATCTGCCGGTCGAGAGGATGCCGCACAAAAAACAACGCGGCCGGAGCGCCGGCCGCCTGAGGAGGGGGAGAGAGGGCGTGAGGCCTTACTTGCCCGGCTGGTACAACTGGTCGAACAGTCCACCGTTAGCGAAGTGGGTCTTCTGTGCGTTGGCCCAGTCACCGGCCACATCATGCAGGGTAAACAGTTTGATCGGTGCGAACTGCTTGTTGAACTGGGCGGCAATCTGCGGATTGCTCGGACGATAGAAGTTCTTACCGATAATCTGCTGACCTTCATCCGAGTACAGGTACTCCAGATAGCCCTTGGCGACCTCAGCAGTGCCATGCTTCTTGGCATACTGATCGACCACGGCTACCGGCGGTTCGGCCAGGATCGAGGTCGGCGGGGTGACGATTTCAAACTTGTCGGCATTACCCGGTTCAGCCAGCACCAGATAGGCTTCGTTCTCCCAAGCCAGCAGTACATCGCCGAGACCGCGTTCGACAAAGCTGGTGGTCGCGCCACGGGCGCCGGAGTCGAGCACCTTCACCCGCTTGTAGAGCTCGGTGATAAAGGTCTTGGCCGCGGCTTCACCGCCGTGTTGCAGACCGTAGCCCCAGGCCGCCAGATAGTTCCAGCGCGCACCGCCAGAGGTCTTCGGGTTCGGGGTGACGATACCGACATCGCCCTTGACCAGATCAGCCCAGTCATGGATCTGCTTCGGGTTGCCCTTACGCACCAGGAAGACGATGGTCGAGGTATAGGGGGCGGCATTCTGCGGCAAGCGGCTGGCCCAGTCGGTGCCGGTCAGCCCGGCCTTGGCCACCGCATCGACGTCATAGCCGAGGGCCAGGGTGACCACATCGGCTTCCAGCCCGTCAGTGACTGCGCGGGCCTGCTTGCCAGAGCCGCCATGCGACTGGCTGACTACCACATCATCCCCGGTCTTACTCTTCCAGTACTTGGAAAAGGCGGCGTCGTACTGCTGGTATAACTCGCGAGTCGGATCATAAGAGACGTTCAGCAGTTTGACCTCCGCGGCATGCAGCGGGGCGACGGTCAGGGTGGCCAGCAGGGCCAGCGCAGCAGAGCGGAATTTCATGGCGGATACTCCTTTATCGTTTGATGAGTGTAGAGTGCCCGAGTCGCTTAGAACGACAAACCAACAAAAATTCCTTTGAATATTCGATTTATTGCTATGTGCGCCAGCAGGGGTTGTGCAATAGGTGAGCAGTAGCCCTGTAGGCCGAGGTAATAAGACAACGACCGGCGATGAGGCCGGTCGTCGAGCGTCGATCATCGCAGATAGCTAATGGGATACGGCACTGGCTGTCCGCGCGGGTTAGCGGCGGGCCGGTTTGAGGCGACCGAGATGCTGCTCGATATAACGACACCAGGCTGGGTCGTTGTGCGCCGGCGTGCCGGGTTTGTCACGCAGGCCAAGGCGGAATTCGACCACAGACTGCCACTCTTCACTGCCCCAATCCGGACCGTGGGCGGCGCCATCGCCGGTATGGACCAGCGATTCTATATGGCGATTCCAGTCGGTACCGCACAGGCCATCCATCGCTGGCAGCGCCGGGGCGGCATCCGGCACCGGGGCCGGATACATCTGGGCCTGCAGGGTGGTAATGCGTTGCTGATAGGCATCGCGGATGCAGTCCAGCGCACTGGTGTGTGTGCCACGCGTACAGGCGTCGCGACGGTGTAGCCAGTGACGCTGGGCGTGGCGCAAATCAGCCACTTGCGGCGCCAGTTGCAGGGCCTTGCTATACAACTCGTTCAGTTCACGGTCCTGTGCCGCCAGATCATCATGCTGGCAAACCAGGGCACTGGCACTGTGGGCAGCGGCCTTGGCACAGTCGAACGAGGGGGTAGCAGCCCGGGCGCCGGGCAGGGCCAGCAGGCTGCAACTGGCCAACAGCAGGGTGGCCAGCGGGGAAACAGTCCGGAACACAAGGGTCATACCGGTCTCCATTTAGTACCTACTGTTGGACAAAACGGCCGGCAGGGCCGACCGTTTTGCAGCAAAATTGCCCGCGCACCTGGCGGGGTAGGGACGGGTGGTTCCGTCCCCCGCACGCACTTTAGTCGCGCGCACCACCGATCAGACGGTAGATCACGGCGCCGATCACGGCACCGGCAATCGGTGCAACCCAGAACAGCCACAGCTGCTCGGTGGCCCAACCGCCGACAAACAGTGCCACACCGGTACTACGCGCCGGGTTGACCGAGGTGTTGGTCACCGGGATAGAGATCAGGTGGATCAGGGTCAGACCCAGACCAATGGCGATCGGTGCCAGACCTTGCGGCGCACGACGGTCGGTGGCGCCGAGGATGATCAGTACGAACATCATGGTCATCACCACTTCACAGATCAGTGCCGCCTGCAGGCTGTAGCCACCCGGTGAGTGCTCGCCGTAACCGTTGGAGGCGAAACCACCGGCCAGATCAAAACCGGCCTTGCCGCTGGCAATCAAATACAGCACACCGGCACCGGCGATGGCACCCAGTACCTGGGCGATGATGTAGGGCACCAGGTCACGACCCGGGAAACGGCCACCGACCCACAGACCCACCGACACGGCCGGGTTGAGATGACAGCCGGAGATATGGCCGATGGCGTAGGCCATGGTCAGGACGGTCAGACCGAAGGCCAGCGATACACCCAGCAGGCCGATGCCTACCTGCGGAAAGGCTGCAGCCAGCACGGCGCTGCCACAACCACCCAATACCAACCAGAAGGTACCAATAAACTCAGCAGTGTATTTGTTCATGAGAATCCCGTTGTGATATGTCGCCCGGATTTTCGGCATCGGGGTGCGCCGGCCTGCGCTGCCGGTTGACAATAGGGGTCGCAGAATGTGCGCCACGTCACAAGATAAGCAGGCGAGTGCAGGGTAGGCAGCCGGCAGTGGCTTGTCCATGCCCGGCGGTGGCCAATTGTCCCGTGGTTTAGCCAGCATTTGGAAAACCGATGTCAGTGAAGCGATATGTCGCCTTTTGGAACACATTTTTTGCGCCGGGGTTCCCCTCAGTGCCACAGATTCAATAACATATCGCCACTGACTTTTTGCCTATGCTGGCCACCCCTGACCAGCTAGGCATCTCTAGGGGGCATCATGCTCTATCTCTATACCTCCAACCAGCTATCGGTGTTGAGCACCATGCTGACCAAGGTGCTTGAACTCCAGCCACTGGAGAATCCATTGGCCCGCGAGACGATACTGGTGCAGAGCCCGGGCATGGCGCAGTGGTTGCGGTTGACCCTGGCCGAACATTTTGGCATCGCCGCCAACGTCGACTTTCCGCTGCCGGCCAGTTTTATCTGGCAGATGTTTACCCGCGTGCTGCCCGATGTGCCCGACAGTACCCCCTACAACAAGGCGGCGGTGCGCTGGCAGCTGATGACCCTGCTGCCCGGTTTGCTGGATGATGCGGCGTTCGCCCCGCTGGCCGGTTATTTGGCCGCTGGGGGGGAGACCGCGCCACAATTGCGCCAATGGCAACTGTGCGAGCAGATTGCCGACCTGTTTGACCAGTATCTGGTCTATCGCCCGGACTGGATTGCCGCCTGGGAGGCGGGGGACAACCTGCCAGCAGCGCTGGATCCGGCCGGCGAGCAAGCCTGGCAGCCCATCCTGTGGCGGGCGCTGGTGGCGCGGGTC
>JAYROM010000009.1:0-8371 GCA_041911695.1 Aeromonadaceae bacterium | reverse complement strand
CGTCGGCCCGAATCTGGGGCAGGGTTACATCATCGACTCCTTTATGGTGGTGGTGTTCGGCGGTGTCGGCAATCTGTGGGGCACCCTGGTCGCCGGGCTGTCGCTCGGCATCGCCAACAAGTTGCTCGAGCCCTATGCCGGGGCGGTCCTGGCGAAAATCCTGATTCTGGTGGTGATCATCCTGTTTATCCAGAAGTGCCCGCGCGGTCTGTTCCCGCAGCGTGGCCGTGCGGTCGAGGGCTGAGATCATGTTATTCAATGCTGTGTGGAAAGATAAAACCGGCCTCGGTCTGCTGGCGGCGATACTGCTCGGCGCCGTGCTGGTGGTGCTGTCTAACCTGCTGTTACCGCAAGACAGCCTGCTGTATGTCGGCTCCAACACCGTCACCCTGCTGGGCAAGTACCTGTGCTACGCCATTCTGGCCATCGCGCTGGATCTGGTGTGGGGCTATCTCGGCATCCTGAGCTTGGGCCACGGCGCGTTTTTCGCACTCGGCGGCTATGCGATGGGCATGTACCTGATGCGCCAGATTGGCAGTCGCGGCGTGTATGGCAATCCGGTACTGCCGGATTTCATGGTGTTCCTGAACTGGCATGAACTGCCGTGGTTCTGGTACGGCATGAACCACTTCTGGTTTGCCATGCTGACGGTGCTGCTGGTGCCAGGACTGCTGGCCTTTGTCTTCGGCTGGCTGGCCTTCCGGTCGCGCGTCACCGGGGTCTATCTGTCGATCATGACCCAGGCGATGACCTATGCGCTGTTGCTGGCCTTCTTCCGCAACGAGATGGGGTTTGGCGGCAATAACGGCCTGACCGACTTCAAGGACATTATCGGGTTCAGCCTGACCTCGGATGCCACCCGTGCGGTCCTGTTCCTGATCACGGCATGCACCTTGGTAGTGGCCTATCTGCTGTGCCGGATAATTGTCGGCTCCAAGCTCGGGCGGGTGGCTGTGGCCATTCGTGATGCCGAGATGCGTACCCGGTTTATCGGCTATCGCGTCGAGTATTTCAAACTGGCGATCTTTGTCTTCTCCGCCATGCTGGCCGGGATAGCCGGCGCCCTGTATGTGCCACAGGTCGGCATCATCAATCCGGGCGAGTTTTCGCCACTTAATTCGATTGAGTTGGTGATCTGGGTGGCTGTCGGCGGCCGCGCCACCCTGTATGGCGCCGTGGTCGGCGCCATCCTGGTCAACTATGCCAAATCGGTGTTTACCGGTGTGCTGCCGGACCAGTGGTTGTATGCGCTGGGGGCCCTGTTTGTGCTGGTCACCCTGTTCCTGCCCAAGGGGGTCACCGGCCTGTTCCACCGCATGGAGGCGGCACGATGAATATGTTTGCACAAACCAGAACCCTGCTGAGTCCGCGCTACTGGCGCGAGCGCTTCGAGCCGGCGGCAGCCCCCAAGCGCGATATGCGCCATAGCGTGATCCTCTATCTGGAAGATATCAGTGTCAGCTTTGATGGCTTCAAGGCGCTGAACAATCTCAACCTGTATATCGATAAGGGCGAGTTGCGCTGCATCATCGGCCCGAATGGGGCTGGCAAGAGCACCATGATGGATGTGATCACCGGCAAAACCCGTCCGGACACCGGTTCGGCCTGGTTCGGCCAGCACACCAACCTGCTGGCACTGGATGAACCGGCGATTGCCGAAGCGGGCATCGGTCGCAAGTTCCAGAAGCCGACGGTGTTTGAACCGTTAACCGTCGAGGAGAACCTCGAGCTGGCGATGGCTGGCAACAAGCGGGTATGGCCGACCCTGATCAGCAAGCTGTCGGGGGAAGATCGCGACTATCTGGAGCAGACCCTGCTGCTGATTGGCCTGCTGCCGGCACGCCATCGTCTGGCCGGCGTACTGTCGCATGGCCAGAAGCAGTGGCTGGAAATTGGCATGTTGCTGATGCAGCGCCCGGAGCTGCTGCTGGTGGACGAGCCGGTGGCCGGTATGACCCATCAGGAGATGGAGCGCACCGCCGAGCTGCTCAAACAGCTGGCTGGCGAGCACTCGGTGGTGGTGGTCGAGCACGATATGGATTTTGTGCGCTCGATTGCTAACAAGGTCACGGTATTGCATCAGGGCTCGGTACTGGCCGAAGGCAGCATGAGTCAGGTGCAGTCCGATCCGAAGGTGATCGAAGTCTATCTGGGGGAACCGGCATGCTGACGTTATCTGCTATCAACCAGTTCTATGGCCAGTCACACACCTTATGGGATCTCGACCTCGAGCTGGCACAGGGCGAGTGCCTCTGTCTGATGGGGCGCAACGGGGTCGGCAAGACCACCTTATTGAACGTGCTGATGGGGCAACTGCCGATCAAGAGCGGACAGATCCTGTTCGACGGGCAGGATATCACTCGCAGTCCAGTAGAGCGCCGCGCCGGGATCGGCATCGGTTATGTGCCGCAGGGGCGACAGATCTTCCCGCTGCTGACGGTGGAGGAGAACCTCAAGATTGGCTTGCCGGCGCGGCGCGATGGTAAACGGCAAATCCCCGATCTGGTCTATGAGCTGTTTCCGGTACTCAAGGAGATGAAGCAACGCCGTGGTGGCGATCTCTCCGGCGGCCAGCAGCAACAGCTGGCGATTGGTCGGGCCCTGGTGCTGGATCCGAAATTGCTGATCCTGGATGAGCCGACCGAGGGGATCCAGCCCAATATCGTCAACGAGATTGGCGACATCATCCGTAAGCTCAACCGCGACATCGGCCTGACCGTGCTGCTGGTCGAGCAGAAGTTGCCGTTCGCCCGCAAGGTCGGGGATCGCTTCTGTCTGCTGGATCGGGGGCGTCGGGTCGCCAGTGGCGAGATGGGCGGCTTGACCGAGGCGTTGATCAAGGAATACCTGACCGTATGACCAGTCCGCTGTTGTCCGTTCCCGCGAGCGCCCCCGCCGTGGCGAGCCAGCCCGCTCCGTCACCGGGGTGGCAGGCCCATCTGTCGCTCGGGTTCACCCTGCGCGGCAGGCAGACAGTGCTGAGCGAGCGTCGGCAATACGGACCGCTGACGGTACAGCGTCCTTTCTATCCGGAGGGGATGCCCAGCCACCTCTATCTGCTGCATCCGCCGGGCGGTGTGGTCGGTGGGGACGAGATAGAGGTACAGGTGCGGGTGGGCGAAGGTGCCCATGCCCTGTTGACCACGCCCGGGGCGACCAAGTTCTATCGCAGTGCCGGGCCGCAGTCACGGGTGACCCAGGCGTTCGAAGTGGCGGCAGGGGGCGCGCTGGAGTGGTTGCCACAGGACAACATCCTGTTTCCGGGGGCCAACCTGCACTTGCATAGCACGTTTCATCTGGCGGCCGGGGCAAGGCTGCTGGCCTGGGAGTGCTTGTCGCTCGGCCGACCGGTCAACCGGGAGCGCTTTACCGGTGGCTGCTTGCTGAGTCGCTGGCAGGTTTACCGTGAACAGCGACTGTGTCTGAACGAGTCGGTGCGTGTGCTGGATGACCGCGATCTGGATCGCCGCGCCGGATTGGCGGGTTACCCGCTGGTCGCTACCCTGCTGGCTACCCCGGCGACAGAGGAGGATCGTGAACGGATACGGACGGTGTTGGCGGGGTATCCGGCCCCTGCGGGGGTGACCCTGCTTGGCGATCTGCTGGTGGTGCGGCTGCTGGGTGCCGAAAACGAGCCGTTACAGCAACGGATGCAGACAATCTGGCAAACCTTACGGCCTAGCGTGATGGGATGTCCGGCCTGCCGGCCGCGCATCTGGAATACCTGATTAGAGCGAATCCCGATCTCAAGGAATACAGAGGAGAAGAAGATGGATCTGACCCCGCGTGAGAAGGACAAATTACTGCTGTTTACCGCAGCCCTGCTGGCCGAACGGCGCAAGGCCCGCGGGCTGAAGTTGAACCACCCCGAGTCGGTCGCGTTGATCAGCGCCGCGATTCTGGAAGGGGCCCGTGACGGGCAGTCGGTGGCGGAGCTGATGAATTACGGACGCACCATCCTGTCACGCGACGAGGTGATGGAAGGGGTGCCGGAGATGATTCCCGATGTCCAGGTGGAAGCTACCTTTCCTGACGGGACCAAGCTGGTCACCGTTCATCAGCCGATAGTCTAAGGAGCCGTCATGATTCCAGGCGAGATTCAGGTTGCCGAGGGTGATCTGCAGTTGAACGTCGGTCGGGCGACCTGTCAGGTCACCGTGGCCAATACCGGAGATCGGCCGATCCAGGTCGGCTCGCACTACCATTTTTTTGAAACCAATCCGGCCCTGCACTTTGATCGTGCCATGACCCGCGGGTTCCGGCTGGACATTCCGGCCGGCACGGCGGTGCGCTTCGAGCCGGGCCAGTCCCGCACCGTGACGCTGGTGACCTATGCTGGGCGCCGGCATGTCTACGGCTTTCGCGGCGAGGTGATGGGACCACTGGATCAGACAGTGCCGGATGATGGGCAAGGAGTGCAGGGATGAGCACGATTTCAAGACAGGCTTATGCCGACATGTTTGGCCCGACCACCGGCGACCGTGTGCGGCTGGCAGATACCGAACTGTGGCTGGCAGTGGAGCACGATTTCACCATATATGGTGACGAGGTCAAGTTTGGTGGCGGCAAGGTGATCCGTGACGGCCAGGGGCAAGGTCAGGCATTGAGTGCGCAGGCGCTGGATCTGGTGATCACCAATGCGCTGATTATCGATCATTGGGGTGTCGTCAAAGCGGATATCGGCGTCAGGCATGGCCGCATCGCCGGGGTCGGCAAGGCCGGCAATCCGGATGTACAACCGGGTGTCACCCTGATCATCGGGCCGGGCACCGAGGTGATCGCCGGCGAGGGGATGATTGTCACCGCCGGTGGCATCGACAGCCATATCCACTTTATTTGCCCGCAGCAGATCGACGAAGCGCTGTGCTCGGGAATTACCACCATGCTGGGTGGCGGTACCGGACCGGCCACCGGCACCAATGCCACCACCTGTACGCCGGGCCCTTGGTATCTGGCGCGCATGCTGGAGGCGGCAGACAGCCTGCCGATGAATCTCGGCTTTCTCGGCAAGGGCAACGCCAGCTTGCCGGCAGCCCTGCATGAGCAGGTGGCGGCAGGGGCGATCGGCCTGAAATTGCATGAAGACTGGGGCTCGACGCCGGCGGCCATCGATAACTGCCTGACTGTGGCCGAACAGACCGACACCCAGGTCGCGATCCACACCGATACGCTCAACGAAGGGGGCTTCGTCGAGGATACCCTGGCGGCGATTGGCGATCGCACCATCCATACCTATCACACCGAAGGGGCGGGTGGCGGTCATGCGCCGGATATCATCAAGGCCTGCGGTCAGGCCAATGTTCTGCCGTCGTCGACCAATCCGACCCGACCCTACACGGTGAATACCGTGGATGAACATCTGGATATGCTGATGGTCTGCCACCATCTGGATCCGGCGATTCCGGAGGATGTCGCCTTTGCCGAGTCGCGCATCCGTCGCGAGACCATTGCCGCCGAAGACATCCTGCATGATCTCGGCGCCTTCTCGATGATCTCGTCCGACTCGCAGGCCATGGGCCGCGTGGGCGAGGTGATCACCCGTACCTGGCAGACCGCGCACAAGATGAAGGTGCAACGTGGCAGCCTGGCGGGCGATCCGGCCACGCACGATAACGGCCGTATCAAGCGCTACATCGCCAAATACACCATCAATCCGGCGATTACCCATGGTATCAGCCATGAAGTGGGCTCTATCGAGCCGGGCAAGCTGGCCGATTTGGTGCTGTGGCGGCCGGCCTTCTTCGGCGTCAAGCCGTCGATGATCCTGAAAGGGGGCATGATTGCCGCCGCACCGATGGGTGATGCCAATGCCTCGATTCCAACGCCGCAACCGGTCCATTTCCGGCCGATGTTCGGCGCCTTTGGCAAGGCGATGCAATCGACGCGCATGACCTTTCTCTCCGGGGTGGCCATACGCAACGGGCTGCCGGCACAACTGGGGCTGCACAGCCTGATAGGTGAAGTCAAACAGTGCCGGACGGTGAAGAAGCAGCAGATGATCCACAACGCCTGGCAGCCACTGATCGAGGTCGACAGCCAGACCTATCAGGTGCGGGCCAATGGCGAGTTGCTGACATGTGAACCGGCGGCGGTACTGCCGATGGCGCAACGTTATTTCCTGTTTTGAGAGCAGATCCATGATTCGACTGACACAACGTTTAAGCACAGAGGCGGCAGTGAAGCCAGTGGTATACAGCACGCTGACGCTACCGATCGACCTGCGTATCAAGAGCCGGCTGAAAGTCACGCTGGATAATGGCGAGGAGGCGGGGCTATTTCTTAACCGCGGCCAATTGCTGCGCGGCGGCGACTGCCTGGCAGATGATAGCGGCGAGGTGATCGTACGCGTGCTGGCCGCTGACGAGGCGGTGTCGACTGTCCGCGCCGATGATCTGCTGCAACTGGGGCGAATCTGTTACCACCTGGGTAATCGCCACGTCCCGTTGCAGATTGACGCCGGCTTTGCCCGTTACCAGCGTGATCATGTACTGGACGAGATGGTGATCGGTCTGGGCGGTCAGGTTAGCCACGAGCTGGCACCGTTTGAACCGGAAGCGGGCGCCTATCAGTCACAGGCTGGCGCCGGTCATCACCATCATCACGACCACGATCATGACCATGGGCACAGCCATGATCACGGGCACGATCACGGCCACGCGCATGGCGAGAATCCGGCTACGGTGATACCCATGCACGGCTTTTTGAAAACCTCCTCAGCGCTCAACACCCTGTTGCGTTGATAAATTGATCAATTGCTAAATTGATAAGGACATCACTATGAATAAGACCCGTATCACCCTTGCCACCGTCCTGCTGGTATTGGCCTCGCCGGTATTTGCCCATCCGGGGCATATGGAACATGGACTCTCCTCCGGTTTACTGCATCCCCTGACCGGGCTGGATCACCTGGTCATGCTGCTGAGTAGCGGCTTTCTCGCGGCATTGACCGGCCGGCGTCTGGCGCTGCCGTTGTTGACCCTGCTCGCGATGGTAGCTGGCACTGCCGCTGGGGTCGTGCTCGGGGCGAATCATCTGGTCGAGCCGGCGATCCTGTTGTCGGTCTGGTGTGCCGGCGTGCTGGTGTTCGCCGGTAACCGTCTGGCGATCTTAAGCTGGATGATGCCCTGCTTTGCGCTGTTCCACGGCTGGGCTCACGGGGTCGAGGCGCCGGTAAGCCAGGTGGTGTCGTTTACGGCGGGCGCCGTGCTGTCATCGCTTCTGCTGCTGGCCGTAGGCTATCTGGCCGGGCGTTACGCACAGCGTATGCCATGGCTGAAAAAGGGCTGGGCGGCGGCGGTATTCTCGGCAGCGGCTGTGCTGCTGGTGGGCTGAATCATGTCGATGCCCGCGCTGTCGATGGCGCTGCCGCAGGCTCAGCCGGCCAGCTGGTTACAGCTGTTCCAGTTGATGAGCCCGAATCTGCCGGTGGGGGGCTTTACCTACTCGCAGGGGCTGGAGTGGGCGGTCGAAGCGGGTTGGGTGAGCAATGCTGACGAATTCGGCCAGTGGCTGACCGACCAGCTCGAAGAGGGGCTGGTCTATCTCGACTGGCCGCTGCTCAACCGGCTGTATGCTGCGGCGACCGCCGGGGATCTCGCCGCGTTTACCGGCTGGATTGACCTGTTGGTTGCCAGCCGGGAGAGCGAAGAGTTCCGGCTGGAAGAGGGCCAACGTGGCGAGGCCTTCTACCGGGTGATCAAGGATTGGGGTCTACCGGATACGCCGCTGTTTGCGCCGCAGCTTAAACGCTCGCAACTGGCCGCTATGGCCTGGTTTGGTGCCCGTTGCGGTCTGGGTGTCGAGCAACTGGCGCTCGGGTGGGGCTTTGCCCTGCTGGAAGGGGCTGTAATGGCGGCGATCAAGTTGGTGCCGATTGGCCAGCAGCGTGGACAGACCCTATTACGCCAGTTATCCGCACGCGTGCCGGCGGCTTATGCCATGGCCTGTATGGTGACGGAACAAGAGATAGGTGGCAGCCTGACGCGACTGGCGATTGCCAGCGCCTGCCATGAAATTCAGTACACGCGGTTATTCCGCTCCTGATAGATAGAAGGATATTGATGATGGGACAGACAACCTCTCCATTGCGGGTCGGCGTGGGCGGACCGGTGGGCTCCGGTAAGACAGCTTTACTCGAAGTATTGTGCAAGGCGATGCGCGACCGGTTCGAGATCGCGGTGGTGACCAATGACATCTATACCAAGGAAGATCAGCGCATCCTGACCGAAGCCGGTGCGTTGGATGCCGAGCGTATTGTCGGGGTAGAGACCGGCGGCTGTCCGCACACCGCCATCCGCGAGGATGCGTCGATGAATCTGGCGGCGGTCGAAGCCCTGAGCGAGAAGTTCGGCAACCTCGATGTGGTGTTTGT
>JAYROM010000008.1:0-19303 GCA_041911695.1 Aeromonadaceae bacterium | reverse complement strand
TTAGTTCATGCCGTACTTCTTGAGCTTCTTGCGCAGCGTGCCGCGGTTGATGCCCATCATGATAGCGGCGCGGGTCTGGTTACCGCGGGTGTACTGCATGATGATGTCCAGCATCGGCGCTTCAACTTCGCTCAGCACCATTTCATAGAGTTCAGTGACTTCCTGGCCATTCAGCTGGGAGAGGTAGTTACGCAGGGCCTGCTGCACCGAATCACGCAGCGGGCGTTGTACCGGCTCGTGGGTGTGTGCATGGGTGGTAGTGGTGACCAGTGCGTCAGAAGTCAGGTTTTGTTCAAACATAATGCTGTCTGCTCTTCGTTATGCTGTTGCGTGTCAAAAAAATACTTCAGTGCGTCCAGTTGCGCGTCAGCGCTGTCCAGCGCATTGAAACCTTTACGAAAATCGTCTGAATTCGCCATTCTCTCTACATACCAGGCGACATGTTTGCGCGCAAACCGTACCCCCTGGTACTCACCGTAGAAACGGTGTAGTCCGTCCACATGTTCGAGCACAATTGCACGCACCTCTTCCAGCGAGGGCGCCGCAAGCGGCTGCTGATGGGACAGATAATGGCGGATCTGTTGAAAAATCCACGGCTGTCCCTGTGCAGCGCGTCCCACCATCACGGCGGCAGCGCCGGTGTAGTGCAGCACCTCATGTGCTTTCTCGGCAGAGTCGATATCCCCGTTGGCTATCACGGGAATGGAGACTGCCTGGCGGATGGCCTTGATCGTGTCGTACTCCGCCTGACCACGGAACAGGCAGGCGCGGGTCCTGCCATGTACCGTGAGTGCCGCAATGCCAGCCTGTTCAGCCAGTCGAGCAATCTCGACGCCATTGCGTTGCTCAGGGGACCATCCAGTCCGGATCTTCAGGGTCACTGGCACCTTTACGGCGTTCACCACGGCATGCAGGATGTCGGCAACCAGTACCGGGTCCTGCAGCAGGGCGGAACCTGCCAGCTTCTTGTTCACCTTCTTGGCCGGACACCCCATGTTGATGTCAATGATCTGGGCGCCTGAGTCCTCGTTCATCCGTGCCGTGTCTGCCATGAGGGCCGGATCGGCCCCGAGAATCTGCACGGAGCGGATTCCGGGCTCATCAGCGTGATAACGGCGGTGACGGGACTTGCGGGTATCCCAGGTGTCTGGATTGGCCAGCATCATTTCGGAGACGGCCATCCCGGCCCCCATGCGCAGACAAATCTGGCGAAAGGGGCGGTCAGTAACGCCTGCCATGGGGGCAAGAATTACCGGTGTCTCCAGCGAATAGGGACCAATCTGCATGACTTACAACACGATCAACCATCGGCTTAGGGGCGCGTATATTACGCATTTTTGCCCTGTGAGGAAAGGTTAGAAATTGAGCATAAGGGTACTTTTTTCTGCATTTGTTTTCGCCAAGGCGCTTGCAAATTTACAGATGATCTGCGTCACAGATTGGTGCAGTACCCTGTGGCGTGGCGGCCTGCCCTGATCGGGGGGCCGCCAGCCAAAACGATTAGCGTTTGATGCCGCTCAGGCGACACCATTCGTCGTCTGTGACGGTCGGGTCCATGTTGAACCACTGGCCGTAGATCTGCTCCAGTTCGCCGGATTGGCTCTCCAGTACCCCGGACAGGGCCAGCAGGCCACCCGGACGCACCAGGTCATTCATCAATGGTGCCAACTCACGCAGCGGGCCGGCGAGGATGTTGGCGACCAGCAGGTCGGCTTGCAGCCCTTGCGGTTGATCGGCCGGCAGGAACAGCTCCAGACGGTCGGCTACCCCATTGCGCTCGGCATTATCGCGACTGGCCTGGATCGCCTGCGGATCAATATCGATACCGATGACGCGCGCGGCCCCGAGCTTCAGGGCGGCGATGGCGAGGATGCCAGAGCCGCAACCAAAGTCGACCACGGTCTTGCCCTGCAGGTCTTGCGCATCCAACCAGCGCAAACACAAGGCGGTGGTCGGGTGGGTGCCGGTGCCGAAGGCGAGACCAGGGTCCAGCATCACGTTGACGGCGGTAGGATCCGGGACATCTCGCCAGCTCGGGCAGATCCACAACCGTTCGCCAAACTGCATCGGATGGAAGTGATCCATCCACTCGCGTACCCAGTCCTTATCTTCGAGTTGCTCGACCTTGTAGGCCATCTCCTCGCCATGATGGCGGCGGAAGAAGGCCAGGATCGGCTCGGGATCGGTTTCGGCATCAAACAGGCCGATGACCACGGTTTCGCCCCACAGTTTGGTTTCACCTGGCAGCGGTTCGTAAACCGGTGAGTCGTGGGCATCCATATAGGTGACCGCCTGGGCGCCTTGGCCCATCAGCATATTACTGATCTTGTTGGCGGACTTGGCTGTGGCATACAGCCGGATCTGAATCCATGGCATGGCAGTGTTCTCTGAAAAAACGGCGGGCAAAGTCTAACACACTTGTTGTGCAGATTCGCCGGTTGCGCGGCACCCCGGGACGGGCGACCGGGTGACCGACTCAGTGCAGACTGAACGGGGCTATCTGGGCGGGCGCGTGCTGCAGGTAGATCGCCTGGCGCGCGGCCAGCGAGCGCAGCTTACCCGCCAGCTGTTCAGCCACCGGGCCGACCAGCAACTGCAACCGGCAATCATCCAGTGCAAAACGGGTCAACACGCCGAGGCGGATCAGCGCCTGCTCGTCGATGAGCTCCGGGCTTTCCACCTCGACCGTCATGTAGGTCAGGCTGGCGTCCATGTTGCGCAGGTTACCAATCCCGCCCAGTGCTTTGAGATAACCGACGGCGAGCAGGCTCAAGTCGGTATGGCTTTCCGGTTCTGGACGCGGTGCCTGTTCCTGCCAGAAATGGCGGTCGACCGGCCAGAGTTGCAGCAGCATTCGGCTGGCAAAGTAGTAGACCGCCAGCGTGACCAGTGCCAGCAGCAAGAACTGCGGGTGCAACAACGGGAGTTCATTGATGTGGAGTGGGGTGAGATCTTCCGTCAATGCCGGAATGGTAAAAGAGAGCGGAATCTCCAGACAGAAGCTCATTACCACGCCAGCCAGCACGGCATGCAGGCAAAACAGGGCGGGCGACAGCAACAGCAACACCAGCAGCAGTGGCGCGGTGACCCCCGAGATCAGTGTACTGAGGGTGAGCAACAAGCCACCTATCTGCAGTAGATGACGGTGCGGCGAGTCGTTGCGGGCCAGCAGCGCCAGCGCCATGCCGGGCAGGCCGAACAGCTGCACCGCATAGAAGGCGGCGACAAAGCTGACCTGCTCCTGGCCCATCCCCCCGTGTGAGGTCGCGAGCAGATGGAACAAACGGTTCATGCCGAACGGGGTGGTCAATTGATAGATAAAACCGAGCACAAAGCCGCGATCCGGGTGGGTTAGCCAGTGGTGGCCGAGGCGCAATAACTCCGGCTCCAGCCAGCGCAGCAGGGGAAGTAGCGGGAGCAGGGTCAGCAGGCAGGCCAGGCAGTTAAGCATGATGACGATGGCTGGCCCCTTGAACGAATAGAGCATCGGTGGCAGACGCAGACGCGCCAGCCAGGGGTGCAGGCGGGCGGAAAGGGTACCGGCAATCAGGGCGGAGAGCATTTCGTAGTGGTGCAGCTCGGGGGCGAGACCATGCAGGGTGCTGGAGAGCAGTAGCCAAGCCATGCTGGCATTCAGGGGTTGCAGCGCAAAGGGTTCATGCTGTAACTGACCCGCCAGCTGAATGGTGATCAACAGTGGCAACAGCGCAAACAGCCCACTACCGGCTTGCCATGCCAGTTGCTGCCATACCTGATCGCCCTGTCCCAATAGGCACAGCACCGAGGCCAGTGGCATCAGGGCAATCGGGATCAGCAGGGAGATGGCCAAAGTTGGCGGCTGTTGTGACATGCATGACGGCTTAAAATGTGACGTGGCGCACATTCTAGCGGCGATACCCCTATCTGGATAGGGGGTGTTGCTTGGTATATCAGTTTTTCCGCAAGTTATTGCCCGATGGTTGCATTAATCCGCAGGTCGCCATACCGGGCGGGAAGATTGCCAAGGTCGGGCGTTCGGGCTATGGTCAGCCGGTTTTATGTCCTTTCTGTGAACCAACAAGGAATCTTGCATGACCCTGCTGATCCAGCGTCGTCCCGTGGTCGATGACACCCATCTACCGGCGGAGTTGCCCGCGCGATTACGTCAGATCTATGCCGCGCGTGGCGTGCAGTCAGCCAGCGAATTGTCCCGCTCGACGCAGGCCCTGCTGCCGCCGGGCGGTCTGATGGGGTTGCCGGCGGCGTTGGCGTTACTGACTGAGGCGTTGCGCGCCCAGTCGGCCATTCTGGTGGTCGGTGATTTTGATGCCGATGGCGCGACCAGTACCGCGCTGACCGTGCTCGCGTTGCGGGCGATGGGTGCGCGCCGGGTCGATTATCTGGTGCCGAACCGCTTTGAGTATGGCTATGGCTTGTCGCCGGAGATCGTCACCCTGGCGGCCGCGCGCGGGGCGGAACTACTGATCACCGTGGATAACGGCATCTCCAGCTTTGCCGGGGTGGCAGCCGCTCAGGCGGCCGGGATGCGGGTACTGGTCACGGACCATCACTTGCCGGGCCCAGAGGTGCCGGCCGCCGATGCGATCATCAACCCGAATCAGCCAGATTGCGGCTTTGGCTCGCGCGCGCTGGCCGGGGTGGGGGTGGCCTTCTATCTGATGGTCGCGTTACGTGGTCATCTGCAACAGCAGGGCTGGTTTGCCGAACAGGGGCTGGCCGCCCCCAATCTGGCCAACTTCCTCGATCTGGTGGCGCTGGGGACGGTGGCGGATGTGGTGCCGCTGGATGCCAACAACCGCATCCTGGTTCACCAGGGGCTACAGCGTATCCGTGCTGGTCAGTGCCGTCCCGGTATCTCGGCGCTGTGCGAGGTGGCGCGTCGTGAGCCGGCCAAGCTGACCGCGACTGATCTGGGGTTCTTTCTTGGCCCGCGTTTGAATGCGGTCGGCCGACTGGACGATATGTCGATGGGCATTGCCTGCCTGCTGAGCAACGATCCGCTGCTGGCGCGCGATCTGGCCAGTCAGATGGACAGCCTGAATCAGGAGCGCAAGGCGATCGAGCAGAGCATGCAGAGTGAGGCGTTAAGCGGGCTGGATGCGTTGCTGGATGACAAGGGGAGTCTGCCGTCGGCGCTGGTGCTCTACCGGCCTGACTGGCATCAGGGGGTGGTCGGACTGGTGGCCTCACGGATCAAGGAGCGCTTCTATCGCCCGGTATTTGCCTTTGCCGAAGCCTCGGACACGGAGCTTAAGGGGTCAGGGCGCTCGATTCCGGGGGTTCACCTGCGTGATGTGCTCGAGCGGCTGGATACCCTCTACCCGGGCTTGATCAACAAGTTCGGCGGCCATGCCATGGCGGCAGGTCTCAGCCTGGACAAGGCGCGGTTGGCTGAGTTTGAGCAACGGCTGGTGGCGCTGCTCGATGAGTGGTTAACCCCAGAGCAGCTCACCGGTCACTGGCTGTCGGATGGTGAACTCTCCGGCGATGAGTTTACCCTGGCGCTCGCCGAGGCCTTGCGTGAGGGCGGGCCGTGGGGACAGGCATTCCCCGAGCCGGCGTTTGATGGTCAATTCCGTTTGCGTCAGCAGCGTCTGGTCGGCGGTCATCACCTGAAGATGGTGGTCCAGCCGCTGGACGGTGGGCCGGAATTGGATGCGATTGCGTTTAATGTGGATACCGACAGTTGGCCGGATGCGCGGGTGCAGACGGTGGAGCTCGGTTATCGGCTGGATATTAACGAGTGGCGGGGCCAGCGTAGTGTGCAGTTGCTGGTCAGCCTGTTGCGCGCTCAGTAAGCCATCAGATCAGCGCCAATTAAAACGCCGCCTTTTCAGGGCGGCGTTTTGCGTTCCAGGTGGCGCCGCGCCGTTACAGCACGAAGCGTGACACCATATCGTTCAGGTTGTGTGCCTGTTGTTGCAGACGGGCCGACTCCTGTTGCTCCGCTTCGGCACCGGCCGCCAGCTCGTCGCCGACCTCCTTGATGGCGGTGACATTGGCCGTGATCTCCTCGGTCACCTTGGTCTGCTCCTCGGCGGCGGTGGCAATCTGCGTCGACATATCGGAGATCAGACTGATGGCGCGGTTGATCTCGTCCAGCGCCTGCGACGCGGCTTCGGCATCACTGACGCTGTTCTCCGCCAGCGAGCGGCTCTTGTCCATCAACTCGACGGCTTGACGGGTCGTCTTTTGCAGCGTTTCGATGGTGTTCTGGATCTCGGTGGTCGAGGTGGCGGTGCGCTTGGAGAGCACACGTACTTCATCGGCGACCACGGCAAAGCCGCGCCCCTGTTCGCCGGCGCGCGCCGCTTCGATGGCGGCATTCAGCGCCAGCAGGTTGGTCTGTTCAGCAATCCCCTGAATGGTAGCCAACACGCCAGAGATGTCGTTGGCATGCTGACTCAGCTCGCCAATCACTCGGGTGGTATCGCCGACTTCGCTGGCCAGACGGGTGATCGACTGACGGGTCTGGTTAACCAGGTTACGGCCATCAGCACTGCTGTGTGCCGACTGCTGAGCCGCCGCGGCGGTGTTTTCCGCGTTGTGTGCAATCTCCTGGGTGGCGGAGGCCATCTCGGTGACTGCCGTGGCGACCATGGTGATCTCCTGCTGCTGGCGGCCCAGCTCCTGACCGGTGATGGCACTGCGCTCCAGCCCCTGGGTGGCGGCATGGCGCAGGTCGTTGGCCTCATCGCGGATCTGGCAGATCAGCGCATGCTGACTGTCGACAAAGCGGTTGAAGTTAGCGGCCAGATCGCCGATTTCATCCTGGTTGGTGATATGGATGCGCTGGGTCAGATCGCCGCCGCCGCCGGCAATCCGCGCTAGGGCGGTAGAGACCACGCCGAGAGGGCGGAACAGCAGGGTCACCAGGCTGCCAATCGCCAGCAGACAGGCACCCAGCACCAGCACGGCGAGGCCAATCTGCTGCCACAAGTTGTCATCCAGCATGTCGAACAGGGCATTGCTGTCGAGCACTAACAGCAGTTGCCAGTCGGTATTCGGGACCGCATAGGCCCACACCAGCTTGTCCTGTCCCTGCCAGTTCAAGGATTGCAGGGCGGTGGCTTGGCGCAGGGTGGCCAGATGGTCGCTGGTCAGTGATGGCTCGAGCGCGGTAGCTGGTTTGAGCACCAGGTTGGCATCGCGCGAGGCAATGATGTTGCCCTGCATGTCGAGCAGTACGGCAAAGCCGTTGGCCGGCAGGCGCAGGGTGTTGACCATCTCCAGCACCGCATCGATGGTGATATCGGCGCCGACTACCCCTTGGGCAATCTGTTTGGCAATGGTGATCACCAGCTTCTGTGTGTTGCGGTCGACATAGGGCGGGGTGACGATCACTTGCCCCTGCTGACTGGCCTGCTGGTACCAGATGCGGGTACGCGGGTCATAGCCGCTATAGTCGGAGCCCGGGATATCATCGATCATGCTGCCATCGGCGCCGCCGCGGTAGGCCGCGAGGAATCCGCCCGCCTGCTTGACCAACTGCAGCTCATGTTGCGTATCAATGCTGGGGCGTCCGGCCAGGGCGTCCACCACCTGCTTTTTGCTGCCCAGCCAGCCATCAATGGCGCGACCGCCAGCGGTCGCCAGATTCTGTAGCTGTTCGAAGCCATCATGTAGGAGTTGCTGGCGGGTCTGGTACCAGGTTGCGGCAGACATCAGCAGCACGGCGATGGCCAATGCCAGACTGACCGAGAGCAGTATCTTCTGTTTCAGGGTGCGTATGCGCATGTTGATTTCCTTGTCCAAGGGGCCCCCGACGCCGTACAGGCAGCGGAAGGCGAACGAATCTGATTTTTTATAAGAGAATAGTTGGATTGCCGATTTTTGGCGCGTCAGAACGACACAGCGAGTAGTCGTTTCGGTTATAGCGGCATGACCTTACCAAAACTGCAGAAAAAAGTGAGTTCGGCGTCACCATAGCGCTTTTCCCGGTCACGGCAAGGACTGTGTGCCGACAACAACAAAACCGGGCCGGTAGCTGTCTATTCGTCAGCCGATTAGGTAAAATACTGCGCTTTTCAAGGATGGCCGTCACAGCATGGCCATCATGTCACCTCGGTCGGCCATGGCCGACCCGCTACATGAGAGAGTCCTTCAATGTTTGAAGTGAACCCGGTACTGAACAAACTCAAGGAGCTGTCCGAGCGGACGGAACTCCTGAGGGGGTATCTTTGACTACGACGCCAAAAAAGAGCGTCTGGAAGAAGTAAGCGCCGAGCTGGAACAGCCGGATGTGTGGAACGAGCCGGAACGCGCCCAGGCGCTCGGTAAAGAGCGTTCTTCGCTGGAGATCGTCGTCAACACCATCGACACCCTGACCCGTGGCATCGACGATGTCGAAATGTTGGTCTCGCTGGCGGTCGAAGGGGAAGACGAAGAGACCTTCCACGAGGCCGAAGCCGAAGCCGAAGGGCTGGAAAAGAAACTCGGTGAGCTGGAGTTCCGTCGCATGTTCTCCGGCCCGCACGATGCCTCTGACTGTTACATGGATATCCAGGCCGGTTCCGGTGGCACCGAAGCCCAGGACTGGGCCAACATGCTGCTGCGCATGTACCTGCGCTGGGGCGAAGCCCACGGCTATAAACCAGAACTGATCGAATGCTCCGAAGGGGAAGTGGCCGGCATCAAATCCGCGACCATCAAATTCACCGGCGAGTATGCGTTCGGCTGGCTGCGTACCGAAATCGGTGTGCACCGTCTGGTGCGTAAGTCCCCGTTCGATTCCGGCGGCCGTCGCCATACCTCGTTCAGTTCCGCGTTCGTCTACCCGGAAATTGATGACGATATCGATATCGAAATCAATCCGGCGGATCTGCGCATCGACGTTTACCGTGCCTCCGGCGCGGGTGGTCAGCACGTAAACCGGACCGAGTCGGCGGTGCGTATTACCCACATTCCGACCAATACCGTGGTGCAGTGCCAGAACGACCGTTCGCAGCACAAGAACAAGGATCAGGCGATGAAACAGCTGCGTGCCAAGTTGTACGAGCTGGAGATCATGAAGCAGAACGCCGAGAAGCAGGCCTTGGAAGAGACCAAGTCCGACATCGGCTGGGGCAGTCAGATCCGTTCCTATGTGCTCGACGATGCGCGCATCAAGGATTTGCGTACCGGTATCGAAACCCGCAACACCCAGGCGGTGCTCGATGGCGATCTGGACAAGTTTATTGAAGCCAGCCTGAAGTCCGGGCTGTAATCTCTACAGGAATTCATCATGTCAGAACAGAATCAGACCCCGGAACAGGATGTTCAGGAGTTCAACAACGAGATGACGCAACGCCGTGCCAAGCTGGCGGCCCTGCGTGAGCAAGGCAATGCGTTCCCTAACGATTTCCGTCGTGACCAGATCTCCAGCGACATTCACAGCGCCTACGGTGACAAGAGTGCCGACGAGCTGGTGGCCCTGGCACCGAAGGTCAAGATCGCCGGTCGTATCATGACCCGCCGCATCATGGGCAAAGCCTCTTTCGCCACCCTGCAGGACATGGGCGGCAAGATTCAGGTTTACGTGACCCGTGACGATCTGGCGGAAGGCTTCTACAACGAACATTTCAAGAAGTGGGACCTGGGTGACATCGTCGGCGTGGAAGGCACCGTATTCCGCACCAACACCGGCGAGCTGTCGGTACATGTTTCCAGCATTCGTTTGCTGACCAAGGCGCTGCGCCCGCTGCCGGAAAAGCACAAGGGGCTGACTGACCAGGAAGCGCGTTGCCGTCAGCGCTACCTGGACCTGATCGCCAACGAAGAGTCGCGCAAGACCTTCCAGATCCGTAACCAGGTGGTTAACGGTATCCGCAACTTCCTGAACAGCAAGCAGTTCATGGAAGTGGAAACCCCGATGATGCAGGTCATCCCGGGTGGCGCCTCTGCTCGTCCGTTTGTGACCCACCACAATGCGCTGGACATCGACATGTACCTGCGTATCGCCCCGGAGCTGTACCTGAAGCGTCTGGTGGTCGGTGGCTTCGAGCGCGTCTACGAAATCAACCGTAACTTCCGTAACGAAGGTATCTCGGTGCGCCATAACCCGGAATTCACCATGCTCGAATTCTATATGGCCTACGCGGATTACCGCGATCTGATGGACCTGACCGAAGAGATGCTGCGCACCCTGGCGCTGGATATCCACGGCACCACCCAGATCCGTTCCGCCAGGGAAGGGGAAGAGGGTTTCGAGATCGACTTCGGCCAGCCGTTTGCCCGTCTGACCATGATCGAGGCGATCCTCAAGTACGGTAACGATGTGAAGGCTGAAGAGCTGACCACGCTGGAAGGCGCCAAGGCGGTGGCCAAGCGTCATCATGTCGAGCTGATGAAGTCCTGGGAGCTGGGCCACATCATCACCGCGATCTTCGAAGAGACCGCTGAAGCCAAGCTGATGCAGCCGACCTTCATCACCGAGTACCCGGCTGCGGTCTCGCCGCTGGCGCGTCGTAACGACGACAACCCGGAGATCACCGACCGCTTTGAGTTCTTCATCGGTGGTCGCGAGCTGGCCAACGGCTTCTCCGAGCTTAACGATGCCGAAGATCAGGCGGAACGCTTCCAGGCCCAGGTGGCGCAGAAGGAAGCCGGTGACGACGAGGCCATGTTCTACGATGCGGACTTCGTGACCGCGCTGGAACACGGCCTGCCGCCGACTGCCGGTCAGGGGATTGGTATTGACCGTCTGGTGATGCTGTTCACCAACAGTCACACCATCCGCGACGTCATCCTGTTCCCGGCGCTGCGTCCGCAGAAGTAAGTCAGGTTCAGGTTCGATCTTGTCAAAAAGCCCCGACTGGTTCGGGGCTTTTTGCTATCTATCACGCTTTCTATCGCGCTTTCTATCGCGCTATCGCTATCACCAGCGCGTTGTGCTGACCTTTAGCGTTTACCGCCTCTGACCCGGAAACAGCTCATCATGTCACTCAACAGACGAGTTTGTAGGCTCATCTGCTCAGCGGTACTGGCCAGCTGCTCGGCGGCGCCTGCGCTTTGTTGGGTGACCTGGCTCAGTTGATTGATGGCGATATTGATCTGTCCCACCCCGGCACTCTGTTCGCGTGAGGCCTGGGTGATCTCCTGCACCAGCTCCGAGGTCCGGCGGATATCGGGCTCCATCTTGTCAAAACGGGCGCCGGCCTGTTCGGCCTGGGCCACGCTGTTGGCGGCGACCTGGCCGATTTCGCGCGCAGCGACCTGGCTGCGTTCCGCCAGTTTGCGCACCTCGGCCGAGACCACGGCGAAGCCTTTGCCATGGTCGCCGGCGCGTGCAGCTTCGATGGCAGCATTCAAGGCCAACAGATTGGTCTGATAGGCGATGTCATCAATGATGCCGATCTTGCCGGCGATCATCTGCATCGCCTGCACTGTCTGACGAACCGCCTCACCGCCGTCGCGGGCATCGCTGGCCGCACGGGTGGCGATCTGGTTGGTACAGTCGGCACTGTCGGTATTCTGCGCAATGGACGCGGCAATTTGCTCCATCGCGGCTGAGGTCTCCTCAACGCTGGCCGCTTGGGAGCTGGCACCACCACTGAGTTGATTGGCGGTCTTGGCCAGCCCTTGCGCGGCATTGGTCAGCTCACCGCAGGCCTCGCCAAATCGGCTGAAGATCGCCAGCAGGCGAGACTGGATCATGCGCGCGGCGAGCATCACATCGCCAATTTCGTGTCGCGGCATATCCGGGAGATTTGCCGTCAAATCGCCATTGGCAATCTTGACCATCTCCTGGCGGCACTGTTGTAACGGGCGAATGATGCGTTTAAACACCATAAACAGCAGCAGCAAGGTGGTGATCACATTAATCAGATGCAGTGCGGTGGTGAAATCCGCGAGCTGTTCCGGGACCAGGTCCCAACGTTCGAGGATATCGCCGAGCAGCAATAATACCGCAGATCCCAAGGCCAGCCCGCCCCACAACATACTGCGTTTGGTCAGTGAGATGTCCTGCCAATGGCGAGGCTTGGGTAAGGGGCGATCCGGATGCTGGCGCAGGGTGGCGTACAGGGCCTCGGCATCGGCCACTTGTTGACGGGTCGGGCAACTGCGTACCGACTGATAACCAATTGGCTGGCCATCCTGGATAATCGGCATCACATAGGCATCGACCCAGTAGTGATCGCCATTTTTGCAGCGATTTTTCACCATGCCACGCCAGGTCTTGCCAGCGCGGATGGTGTGCCACAAGTCGGCGAACGCGGCGGCAGGCATGTCCGGATGGCGCACCAGATTATGTGGGCTGCCGATCAACTCCTGTTCGCTGTACCCGCTGATCTGAATGAAGGCCTGATTGACGAAGATGATATTGCTCTGCAAGTCAGTCATCGATACCAGACGACTCTCCGCATCGAATAGGACTTCATGCCGGGTTACCGGCTGGTTATTACGCATTGATGCCTCCGGCCTGTCACAAGCGACTCCATCTCAGAGAATAGTGAGTCCACCAGATGGCGTGCGTCTGAATCGGCCTGTCTCGCGCAGGGTGTGGGGGGAGGCGATGACCGTTCTGCAGGTTTAATGTTTTAAATACAGTGTATTAGCACCTAACCCTGTAAGACATGACAGGTCATGGTGATGCCGGCTATCGTTAACGAAAAGCTGAAAGTGTTAACAAGTCCGCCTGCGTGGCGTGAAATTCGTTATAGTTGGCGCAACCGGCCCGCAGGGGCCGCACTCAATGCAGGGAGGTGCAGGATGTTGCACGCGCGTCAGCCTTCGGGCGAACCGCTTCGTACGTTGTGGCTGGATGGTCAGGACCCGCAACAATGGCGGCATGATCTGTTGGCCTATTTCAACCAGACCTTTACCCAGTATGAACAACTGTTCGACTGCCTGGTCGGCGAGGCGGCCTGGTATCGCAAGGCGATCCCGCTGCGCCATCCGCTGATTTTTTATTTCGGTCACACTGCCGCCTTCTTTATCAACAAACTCGTGGTCGGCCGCTTCATTGACCAGCGTCTGGACGCGCAGATTGAGTCGGTGGTCGCCATCGGCGTCGACGAGATGAGTTGGGACGATCTGGATGACAGTCACTATGCCTGGCCGACGGTCGAACGGTTGCGGGCCTATCGTCAGGCGGTGCGTGAACGGGTCAGCGCCCTGATTGAGCAGATGCCGCTGCAGTTGCCGATCCAGCAGGACAGTGTCGCCTGGGCGATCCTGATGGGCATCGAACACGAACGCATCCACCTGGAGACCTCCTCGGTATTGATTCGTCAGTTACCGCTGGCCCAAGTGCGCCCGCTGGCCGACTGGCCCATCTGTCCGCACGCCCGGCATGCCCGTCAGCTGGCCCCGGTTAATACCCTGCTGGCGGTGGACGGCGGTGAGGTCCGGCTCGGCAAACGCAGCCGGGAGCTGACCTATGGCTGGGATAACGAATATGGCCAGCGCCAGATTGCCCTGCAGCCGTTTTCTGCCAGCCGCTTCTTGGTCAGCAATGCTGAATTCCTGACCTTTGTGCAGGCGGGCGGTTATTGTGAGACGCGCTGGTGGAGTGAAGAGGGGGCGCGCTGGAAAGCCTTTGCCAACGCGACCATGCCGACCTTCTGGGTGGGCGATCTGGCGGCCGCGGATGATTTGCGCCTGCGCTTGATGTGTCAGGAGGTGCCGATGCCGTGGGATTGGCCGGTCGAGGTCAATCAACTGGAGGCGGAGGCGTTCTGTCGCTGGAAAGCGGCGCAGACCGGCTTGTCGATTCAACTGCCCTGCGAGGCCGAGTGGTATCGCCTGCGCGATAATATCCGTGAAGATCAGACTGACTGGAAAGCCGCACCGGGCAATATCAACCTCGAATACTGGGCGTCCTCCTGCCCGGTGGACCAATTTGCCCAAGGGGACTTCTACGATGTGCTGGGCAACGTCTGGCAGTGGACCTCGACGCCGATCGACGGGTTCGATGGGTTCCAGGTTCATCCGCTGTATGACGACTTCTCAACGCCGACCTTTGATGGCCGCCATAACCTGATCAAGGGCGGATCGTGGATCTCGACCGGTAACTTGGCGCTGTGCGCCTCACGCTACGCCTTCCGCCGCCACTTCTTCCAGCATGCCGGGTTCCGTTATGTCGCCTCGAGTTACTGCGAACCTGAGCCGATGCCGGCTTATGAGACCGATCTGGTGGTCAGCCGGGCGGTGGACGCCGATTACAAGCCGGCGCATGTGGTGCAGCAGGTGATGGCCTGGATCCAGCCTTTGATCCAGCAGACCGGCCGCGCACTGGATATGGGCTGTGGCACCGGCCGCAGCAGTCTGGAGCTGGCGCGGGTGTTCGAGCAGGTAGATGGGGTCGATTTTTCGGCGCGGTTTATCGACGTGGCGATGACGCTGGTGCGCCAGGACCGTTTCCGCTATGCCCTGCCGGTGGAGGGCGACCTGGTGGAGTACCATGAAGCGCGGCTATCCGCCTGTCTGCTGGATAGTGCGCAGACCGCACGGGTGCATTTCAGCCAGGGCGATGCCTGTAATCTGAAGCCGGTGTACCAGGACTACGATCTGATCCTGGCGTTGGATCTGCTGGATCGCCTGCGCGAGCCACAGCGTTTCCTTGAGGATATGATCACTCGATTACGCCCAGGTGGGCTGCTGGTGGTGGGGTGTGCTGGTGACTGGCAGACGGCGTTTACGCCGAAAGAGAACTGGCTGGGGGGCAAGCGCGAGAACGGTGAGGCCTTGACCACGGCGCTGGCGCTGCAACGGGTCGTCGGCGCCCATCTGCAGTCGGTTGCGCCGACGGCCACGTTGGTGATTCATCAGCGCCTGAGCGCGCACTGTACCCAGTCGTCACAGGTCAAGGTCACCTTCTGGCGCAAGCCTGTCTGACGATTATCTCGTCGCCCGGCAGGGCGACGAGATGATGGGCATCTCCTGCGTGAGGGCGGCGTCTCGGTATAGTGCTACCGCGCTCGGCCACTACTCCGATACGCCGTAACGCGCCAGAATGGCGGCAAACTGGCCAGTGGCGCGCAGGCGGGTCAGCTGTTGGTCAAAGCTGTCGCGTACCGCCGGGTCGCGGAATGCAAAGTGATAGATAGTGGGCGGCAACAGATCATGCATTGCCAGCGCCGGGAGGGGCGCGGCATTGGCGGGTTGTTCTTGGCGCACCTGATTCAGGTAGTACTCAAACACCCGCTGCTCCATGACGATGGCATCCACCCGGCCCATCACCAACTGGCGGACCTGCAGGATCTGCTTGGGCGTTTCGGTATAGCCCGGAATGCTGGCCACATTGGCGGCATACTCCTCGCCAAGGATGCGATGGGCATACTGGAATGCAGCAACTTTGAGTCCAGCCAGGTCAGATAACGCGTGCAGCGAGCCGCTTGGTATCTGCGCGGCCTGGGTAAAGAAGCGGTTATGAAAGGTCAGCACCCGTGCCGAATAGTAGACCCCGGGGATCAAGCCCGGATGGACATTGATGGTGCCGTCGAGTTCACCGGTGCTCAGCCCCTGCCAGGTGCGGGCCAACGGCAGATAGACGATTTGCACATCCGGCAGGGTAGCGCGCAGAATGTCCAACTCGATGCCGCGATTCTCCTCCTGCAGCACATATGGCGGAATCGAAAAGCTGACGCCAATGCGTAGCGGGGCGGCCTGCAGCGACAGGCAGAACAGCCAACCCAGGCAGAACAACAGGCCTTGATACGGCCAACTGCGGACTGAATGCATGACAACTCCTGCGCAAAGACTGCACACAGACTGCCGTTTAGCGCTGTTTTCGTCAATTGTTTGGGCAAAAACTGTCCCTGGTTTATAATCCGCGGCCATTCATGTCAGACAGATCCAGTAACGGGACGATTCCATGTCAGAGTTCCTGAACGAAGTCGGCAAACGCCGCACCTTCGCTATCATCTCCCACCCGGATGCGGGTAAAACCACTATTACCGAAAAGGTCCTGCTGTTCGGGAATGCCATCCAGCGCGCCGGGACGGTCAAGGGCCGCGGCTCAGGCCAGCACGCCAAGTCCGACTGGATGGAGATGGAGAAGGAGCGTGGGATCTCGGTCACCACCTCGGTGATGCAGTTCCCGTACAACGACTGTCTGGTCAACCTGCTGGATACCCCGGGTCACGAAGACTTCTCCGAAGATACCTACCGTACCCTGACCGCGGTCGACTGCTGCCTGATGGTCATTGACGCCGCCAAGGGGGTTGAAGATCGGACCCGCAAGCTGATGGAAGTCACCCGTCTGCGCGACACACCGATCCTGACCTTTATGAACAAGCTGGATCGTGAAATCCGCGACCCGATGGAGCTGCTCGACGAGGTCGAGAACGAGCTGAATATCAAGTGTGCGCCGATCACCTGGCCGATTGGCTGTGGCAAGTTGTTCAAGGGCGTTTACCACCTCTATAAGGATGAGATCTACCTGTACCAGTCCGGTCAGGGGCATACCATCCAGGAGAAGCGCATCATCAAGGGGCTGGATAACCCGGCACTCGATGCCGCAGTCGGCGAGGATCTGATTGGCCAGCTGCGCGAAGAGCTGGAGCTGGTGCAGGGCGCCTCGCACCCGTTCGAGCATGATGCCTTTATCAATGGCGAGTTGACCCCGGTGTTCTTCGGTACCGCGCGGGGTAACTTCGGTGTTGACCATATGCTCGATGGCCTGACCGAGTGGGCGCCGCGTCCGCTGGCGCGCCAGAGCGACAAGCGGACTGTCGAGGCCAGCGAGGAGAAGTTCTCTGGCTTCGTGTTCAAGATCCAGGCGAACATGGATCCGAAGCACCGCGACCGTATCGCCTTTATGCGCGTGGTCTCCGGCAAGTACGAGAAGGGCATGAAGATGCGCCATGTGCGTATCGGCAAGGATGTGAACATCTCCGATGCGGTGACCTTTATGGCCGGTGACCGCGAGCAGGCCGAAGAGGCCTATCCGGGCGATATCATTGGTCTGCACAACCACGGCACCATCCAGATCGGCGATACCTTCACCCAGGGTGAGGACATGCGCTTTACCGGCATCCCGAACTTTGCGCCGGAGCTGTTTCGCCGCATCCGTCTGCGTGATCCGCTCAAGCAGAAGCAGCTGCTCAAGGGGCTGGTCCAGCTCTCTGAAGAGGGGGCGGTGCAGGTGTTCCGTCCGATCGAGAACAACGATCTGATCGTCGGTGCGGTCGGGGTGCTGCAGTTTGACGTGGTGGTATCGCGCCTGAAGAGCGAATACAACGTCGAGGCGATCTACGAGCCGATCAACGTCGCCACCGCACGCTGGGTCGAATGTGACGATGCCAAGAAGCTGACCGAGTTCGAACGCAAGTGCGCGTTCAACCTGGCGCTGGATGGCGGTGACAACCTGACCTATATCGCGCCGACCATGGTCAACCTCAACCTGACCATGGAGCGCCATCCGGACGTGGTGTTCCACAAGACTCGCGAACATTGATGCCGGATTGACCCTCCGTGTTGTTCTAGGGGCTGCCAGTGGGCAGCCCTTTTCTTTTGGTTCATCGCGCCTGCCGCCTGTCGCCACCGTGCTCAAGCGTTTGCGCGCAAAGTTTTGCAGATCGCGGCGATCAGAAAAGCGTTTGCCCTCCGCAAAGCCGTGTCCGGCGCATGTCCAACTGGCTCTTGTATGTCAGCATGGCTCCAATTGCTGCCTTGGCAGCGCGATGATCCACACTGACGGAGGCAACAATGAACCTGATCATGAGTCTGGTAGGGATGGCGGTCTTGATCCTGATCGCCGTGGCGTTTTCGACCAACCGGCGGGCCATCCGCCTGCGCACGGTGGGCGGAGCCTTTGCCATTCAGGCAGGGCTGGGGGCCTTTGTGCTGTATGTACCGCTCGGCAAGGAGGTGCTGGCCGCGCTCTCCTCCGGTGTGTCGGCGGTAATCAACTTCGGCCAGAACGGTATCCAGTTCCTGTTCGGTGGCCTGGTTGGTGATGCGGCGTTCAGCAGCGGTATCGGCTTTATCTTTGCCTTCCGCGTGCTGCCGGTCATCATCTTCTTCTCCGCGCTGATTGCCGTGCTCTATTACCTCGGCGTGATGCAGTGGGTGGTGCGTCTGCTTGGCGGTGGCCTGCAGCGTCTGCTCGGCACCTCACGCACCGAATCGCTGTCGGCCACGGCCAACATCTTTGTCGGTCAGACCGAAGCGCCGCTGGTTGTACGTCCGTATATCGCCCGCATGACCGACTCCGAACTGTTTGCCGTGATGGTTGGCGGCCTGGCCTCGGTGGCCGGCTCGGTGCTGGCTGGTTATGCCGCCATGGGGGTGAAGATGGAGTACCTGCTGGCCGCCTCCTTTATGGCTGCGCCGGGTGGCTTGCTGTTTGCCAAGCTGATGATGCCGGAAACCAAACCGCGTACCGAAAGTGAACAGGCGGACACCATTGTTGATGAAGAGCGTCCGGCCAACGTGCTGGATGCCGCGGCCGCAGGGGCCTCCTCGGGCATGCAGCTGGCGCTCAACGTCGGGGCCATGCTGATTGGCTTTATCGGTCTGATTGCGCTGCTTAACGGCATGTTCTCCGCTGTCGGTGGCTGGTTCGGCATGCCGGAACTGAGCTTGGAACAGATCCTGGGCTGGGTGTTCTCGCCGCTGGCCTTCGTGATCGGGGTGCCATGGACGGAAGCCGGGGTCGCCGGTTCCTTTATCGGCCAGAAGCTGATCGTCAATGAGTTTGTCGCCTACCTGAATTTTGCCCCTTACTTGAAGGAAGCGGCGGAAGTGACGGCAGCCGGGCTGCAGCCGCTGTCGGAAGGCACCCGTGCCATCATCTCCTTCTCGCTGTGCGGTTTTGCCAACCTCTCGTCGATTGCCATCCTGCTCGGCGGTCTGGGGTGCCTGGCACCATCGCGCCGCGGCGATATTGCCCGCTTCGGGATCAAGGCGGTGATGGCCGGCACCCTGTCCAACCTGATGTCCGCCACCCTGGCCGGCTTCTTCCTGGCACTCTAAATTCTACCCTGATGTTCTTGGGCCCTGCGGGGCCCTTTTTTATTCTGCCCCAGATAAACGTTTGTATTGGATATAACGTGATGGTCAAGTTTTCATCGTTATAAAATATGTTACTTGGCCGAGATTAATGGCAATTAATTAATCATGTTCACGGAATCGTTTGCGTGTTAATTAACGAACCTGTGCTGCGGATTCATTCGTCAACCCAGAGGAAAACGTTTTTATCTATCTGTTTATAAAAGATTTTATTTTTCGTGTTGGCTGCGAGAAAATAAAAACGTTTGGCGCTGATGTTTCGGGAAAATTGATCGGTAAGTGTGAGCTTGTGCTGATTATTTTATAACTCCGATATTAGTATGGCGCCGTCCTATTCCTTACCCCTACAGGTTGCAATAATGAATTA
>JAYROM010000007.1:0-1601 GCA_041911695.1 Aeromonadaceae bacterium | reverse complement strand
GGCCAAGGCGGCCTTGCTGGCCTTGGGCGCCAAGGTGGCGGGCTCAGTGTCGGCCAAGAGCAGTGCCGTGATAGCCGGGGAAGCGGCCGGCTCCAAGCTGGCGAAGGCCGAGCAGTTGGCGATCCCCGTGCTCAGCGAGGCTGATCTGCTGGCACTGCTGGCCGATCCGGACCATTTTACCTGGCCGGTGTAATGAATCCCGCGTCGAGATAGACACAAAAAGGCCCCGCTGTGATAGCGGGGCCTTTTGTCATGGCCGATGTGGCGAGTCGAATTAGCCGCGCACGATCAACGTCTGACCCGGTTTTAACGGGGTCTTGTGCGAGATCTGATTCCAACGCACCAGATCATCGACCGAAATTTGGAAGCGCTGGGCGATGGTATAGAGCGAATCGCCGCGACGAACCTCGTAACTCTTGTGCTGACGCGTTTGGCTCTTGGTTTGGGCCTGCAGTTTTAGCGTCTGACCGACCTTGAGCCGATGATGCGGCAACTTGTTCCAACTGAGCAGTTGCGCCTGAGTCACGCCGTGCGCCTTGCTGATGGTCCACAAGCTGTCGCCTGGTTTGACCTTGTACTGGGTGTAGCGGGGTTGCCGTTCACCACTGCTCTTGCTTCGACGCGATGCCAGCTGTTCGCGCTCTTCCTCACCAGGCAGAACAAACTGTTCACCGGGTTTGAGACGGCGATTGGTGGGCAATTCGTTGAGTGCCAATTCCAGCTCTTGGGCCGACTTCTTGGGTACCAGCAGGTGGTGCGGACCCTGACTGGGAGTTGAGTTGCGCAGATAGCCAGGGTTGAGCGCCTTGACCTCTTGAACGCTCAGGCCCGCCAGATCGGCCACCACGGCCAATGAAACCGGGCCACCGGCATCAATTCGTTGCCACTGCTGCTTGTTGGGATGGTTGGGCAGTTTCACGCCATAACGATCCGCATTTTTGATGATATCGGCCAACGCCAGCAGGCGCGGAACATATTCGGTGGTCTGCCGCGGCAGGTTGAGTGACCAGAAGTCACCGTTCTTGCCGGCGCGGCGACTCTGCTCGACGGCCTTTTGGATCCGCCCTTCGCCCGCGTTGTAGGCCGCGATGGCGTGGAACCAGTTGCCATCGAAGTCGTCACTGAGCTTTTGCAGGTAATCCATGGCCGCCGTGGTCGAGGCCTGGATGTCGCGTCGGCCGTCATACCAGCGATTCTGCTCCAACCCGTAACGACGCCCGGTGCCGGCCGTGAACTGCCACAAACCAGTCGCATTGCTGGGGGAGCGGGCATTGGGGTTATAAGCGCTCTCGACGACGGGTAGCAAGACCAGTTCCATCGGCATGTTGCGCTTTTCGATCTCCTGCATCACCAGGTAGAGATAGGGCTCGGCCCGTTGGGTGACGGTGTTGAGGTATCGGGGGTGTTGGAGGTACCAGTCTCGGTAGGCGATGACTTCGGCGCGGTTGGGGATCTCCATCTTCATTTCATTGCTGGCATGGCGCCAGACTGAGATCCGGGATTGTTCGCTTGCCGATCGATCAATAGCTGAACGGGTCTTGTTGACCGTCTGCGCAGTCTGTTGTTCATCAGTCACTGCGTCATTACGATTCGGTAATGTC
>JAYROM010000006.1:0-16995 GCA_041911695.1 Aeromonadaceae bacterium | reverse complement strand
TGCCGGACTTGGCTAGTCGGAGAGAACTGGAAGCCCAATTCGCGGCAATTGAACAGCATCACAAACAGCTGCGACCGATGGCCGAGCCGCTGACGATGAACCTGCTCGAGAGCCTGCTGATCCGCTGCTACGAAGTGGCCAACCAGGATACACGCAGCATCCTTGACCCGCGCATCGCCAAGGCTTGCAAGCAGATCACTGATAATCTGCTGGAGGAAGCCAGCGTCGAAACCTTGGCAAAACAGGTATTTCTGTCACCCTCACGGTTTACCCACCTGTTCCGGCAACAGTTGGGCACCAGCGTCACCCGCTGGCGCGAGCAGCAACGCATCCAGCACGCCAAGACCTTGCTGCAAAGCACCCTGTTGCCAATTGCGGTGATCGGCCAGCAAACCGGCTATGACGACCCCATCTACTTCTCGCGCGTGTTCCGCAAACAAGCCGGCATGAGCCCGAGCGACTACCGGCAACAGAAATCGCTGTTTTGTGAGTAACGGCGGGTTCAGGCTGGCGACGGCTGGCCATCGCAGCACCCGAGAGCGGACCGCTTAAACACGCGGTAAACGTTGGGCTTCATTTCATTCAGCCCAACCTACACATCAAGAATAACCAAATAAATTCAATATATTATGAAAATTCAGCCGTAGGTTGGGCTGAGCGGTAGCGAAGCCCAACGTTTACCGCGGTTCTCGTTCACTATCCCAAACAGCCAACACGCCAACCCGACAGCCAAAAGTGCCATACGGATCACATTTCAAATTAGCACTAACCGGTTTGTCCATATCAATAGCCGATTCGGTTTATAGCCCAGCCGGATTCATCAGTATCTTGTCTTCAGGCGCCAAAGATTCATACGGGCGCCATACAAAAAATATAATTCAATTCTCCCAAGGGCTAACATGATGCAAACTCACTCTCTGCCGACAGATATTATTCCCGATACGCTGATCGTGCCGCGCAATAATCGACGGATCAGTTTCTTTGTTTCCTTCTCGGCCGCCATCGCCGGTTTATTATTCGGTCTGGATATCGGTGTTATTTCCGGTGCCCTGCCCTTTATCAGCCAGCATTTCACCCTGAGCAGCCAGCAGCAGGAGTGGGTGGTCAGCATCATGATGCTCGGTGCCGCGCTCGGTGCCCTGTTCAACGGCTGGCTGTCGTCCCACCTCGGCCGCAAGTACAGCCTGATGGCCGGCGCCCTGCTGTTTATCGCGGGTTCGGTCGGTTCAGCCTGGGCCTCCAGCTTCGAGATGTTGCTAATCGCCCGCGTGGTACTCGGTATCGCGGTCGGCATCGCCTCCTACACTGCCCCGCTCTATCTCTCCGAGATGGCCAGCGAGCAGGTGCGCGGCAAGATGATCAGCATGTACCAGCTGATGGTGACCATCGGCATCCTGGTCGCCTTCCTCTCCGACACGGCACTGAGCAACAGCGGTGACTGGCGCACCATGCTCGGCATCCTCGCCATCCCCGCCCTGTTGCTGATGGGACTGGTGATCTTTCTGCCCAATAGCCCGCGCTGGTTGGCCGCCAAGGGCCGCCATGTCGAGGCCGCACAGGTGCTGAACATGCTGCGCGACACCTCGGAGAAGGCGCGTCAGGAGCTGGAAGATATCCGTGAAAGCCTGAAGCTCAAGCAGAATGGCTGGGAGTTATTCCGCACCAACCCGAACACCCGCCGCGCCGTGTTCCTCGGCATGTTGCTGCAAGGCATGCAGCAGTTCACCGGCATGAACATCATCATGTACTACGCGCCGCAGATCTTCCGTATGGCCGGGTTTACCAGCACCCACCAGCAGATGTGGGCCACGGTGTTCGTCGGCCTGACCTTTGTGCTGGCCACCCTGATTGCCATCTTCACCGTCGACAAGTCCGGTCGCAAACCGGCGCTCAAGATCAGTTTCAGCGTGATTGCACTTGGCACCCTGATCCTCGGCTACTGCCTGATGCAGTTCGACCAGGGCACCGCCAGCAGCGGCCTCTCCTGGCTGTCGGTCGGTATGACCATGATGTGTATCGCCGGTTATGCGATGGGCGCCGCCCCGGTGGTCTGGATCCTGTGTTCCGAAATCCAGCCGCTGAAGAGCCGCGACTTCGGTATCACCTGCTCCACCACCAACAACTGGGTCTCCAACATGATCATCGGTGCCACGTTCCTGACCCTGATTGACCATATCGGCGCCGCCCACACCTTCTGGCTGTATACCGCGCTCAACATCCTGTTTATCGGCTTCACCGTCTACCTGCTACCGGAAACCAAGGGCGTCACCCTCGAGCACATCGAACGTAACCTGATGGCGGGCAAAAAACTGCGCGACATCGGTATCTAGCACCACCAACGCCAAACGTCATCAAGACGCTTTGCCCGGCCACCGTGCCGGGCTTTTTTGTTCCGCGTTCACCCCGATGGACGGTTACGCCTCGTGCGTTCTCGTCGCCCTCGCGCACGCGGGGCCCAGCGCCCTTGCTTGTGCTCACGCCGCCGGGTCAAGGTCTCTGGATTCCCGCCTGCGCGGGCGCATGACGATGGCTACACAAAAAGGGCAAGCATCCATTTCTACTCATCTGCGAGATGCTTTTTTGCAGGTATCGCCCGACGTGTTGTGCTGTTAACTTGAAAATATAACCTAGTTGGTTAATCTACAGATATGGAAAAGAGAACGCCTCATATAAAACTGTCTGCGGTCAAAACTCTCATCCAAGGGGGAAAGGTTCGGGCAACCTTTTCAGCCGTGTCCGGTGCTGCGGCATTAGGGCTCGACTTTAACGGCATGATTGACGTTGTTTTGGCATTGTCACCGGCGAATTTTTACAAAAGCATGAACACCTATGCCGATCACACAGTCTGGCAAGACGTATATCGAACCCAGACAACAACCGGTGAAATTTACCTGAAATTGACGGTCATAGATGATGTCCTCATCGTGTCCTTCAAGGAGTTATGAACATGAGATGTCCATCCTGTGGTACAGCAGAACTGGTGCATGATACCCGTGACATGCCATATACCTACAAAAATGAATCGACACTCCTTCCTGGCGTGACAGGTGACTTCTGTCCAGTTTGTGGAGAGGCCATTCTGGAGGCTGGTGAATCGGCGCGGACTAGCACAGCAATGCTTGAATTTCACCGTCAGGTCAACGCGGCATCGGTGGACCCCGCCTTCATCGTCAGTGTGCGCAAGAAACTTGCGCTCGATCAGCGAGAAGCAGGGGAGATTTTCGGTGGTGGTGTCAATGCATTCTCCCGCTATGAAAATGGCAAAACCAGACCGCCACTGGCCTTGATCAAACTACTAAAAGTGCTGGAACGACACCCGGAGTTACTCAACGAAGTCAGAGGGTTATAGCGTTCAGTTCGCTGAATTCCCGCCTGCGCGGGCATGACGATGGATGAACGATGGCCTATGCACCACTATGCCGCCCCCGCTCATCCGGGTTACTTATCCGCTAACTGGCGCGGTACCGGCACCAGCGTGTAGCTGATAATGCCGCTGTTATCGTGGGCACTGAGCTGTTCATATACCCGCTCGGCGGTTTCGCGGCTGTTGCACGGTTGCAGCGCCCAGCCGCTGGCGTCGGGGTCCATGGCGTCGTAACTGCGGACACCCCACAGGAAGCGGGCATCCCGTGCGGCTGATTTCTTCTTACTTTTTCTACTCATCCGGTTTCTCCTTCAAATCCAGGGGCTGCTTCCGTCCGGCACACCTTGAACAGGCGTGATCAGTCATCATCCTGAACATCCAGCTCGTCCTCGTCATCGTCGCTGTCATATACCGCTGGCGGGGCGGCCTCTTCACCATGACAGCGCCAGTTGCCAAAACTGTCCTGGCGGCATTGACTGCCATCGCTGGCGCGCCAGTTGCCAAAGCTATCCTTGCGCCAGTGCGCGCCGTCGTCGCTACGCCAGTTGCCGAAGCTGTCCTTGCGCCACTTTTTATCGTTCCCCGTGTCGCGCACATTACCGAAACTGTCAGTGCGCAGGGTGCCGTGACGGCCATCGTCGCAGCGGTAACGGCTCTGGCCGAAACTGTCCTTGCGCACGGTACAGTCACTGGCCTGGCTGGCCACGGCCGGCAGGGAGAGTAACACTACCATCCCCAAGCGGCAGATAAGACGATTCATACGGTTCTCCTGCCCGCCGCAGGTGGCGGGCATTGTTACTTGGCTAGCAGCCCCCTATCAGGCCGCCAGAAAGCCGATCGGCCGCGAGCCCTTGTGCTTCTCGCGCGCCATCTGTTGCAGGGTCTCGACCACCTCT
The DNA here is from genome assembly GCA_041911695.1 of Aeromonadaceae bacterium. Classification (GTDB taxonomy): domain Bacteria; phylum Pseudomonadota; class Gammaproteobacteria; order Enterobacterales; family Aeromonadaceae; genus Pseudaeromonas. The sequence continues at coordinate 12,735 of JAYROM010000006.1, read as the reverse complement.
TGCCGGCTCACCCCGCCATTGAGTTGCTTGCGGCGCTCGAGCACGGCCAGATCGCCCAGAGTCAGGTTGTCCAGTTCGTGCAACTGCGTGGCCGCCTGCCCCCCTTCGCGCTTGCCCAGCAACGCCACCAGCTTTCTGGCCAGTTGTTCCGGTTGCAGGGCACACAGCTCGATCTGGTAGTCGAAGCGCCGTCCGACCGCGCCATCCAGCCGGTCGCGCAGGTTGGTGGCCATCAGCAGGATGCCGTCGAACACCTCCATCCACGACAGCAGTTCGTTGACCTGCGAGGTCTCGAAACTGCGCTGATGGCTCTGTCTATCAGACAACAGGCTATCTACCTCGTCGATAAACAGGATCGCACCTTGTTCACCCGCCTCGCGAAAGGCCCCGGCAATCTGCTGTTCGCTGCCGCCCACCCACTTGCTGAGCAGATCAGAGGCGCGTTTCTGGATCACCGGCTTGTCGAGCACCTGTCCAAGATGGTGGACAAACGCCGTCTTGCCGGTCCCGGGCGCCCCGTAGAGCAGGATGCGCCCTGCCTGCTGGCGGGCCAGGTTGGCCATCAGTTGCGGTAGCGGCACGCCGTTGTGGCGCGGATTGAGTAACGACAGATCGTACTGCCCGGCCAGACGATAGCGCGGCGGCTTGTCGATCTGCAGCGCCTGCTCGCGCTCGTCCAGCCAGCGCTCGATAAACGGGATCGCCGCCTTGCCCTGCATCCCCAACCGCCGGCACAGGGCAGCTACCTGGGTGATGTGGCCGGCCGACAGCCATTCCCGATCGCACCACTGCTCGATCTGCGCCACCGGCAGCCGCAAGCCGCGCAATGACTCGGTAAACAGCCGGCGCCGGGTCAGCCGGTTCGGCCGCGCAAAGCGGGTGATCCAGGTAAAGCGGCGCTGGGTCGACTCCTCCACCAGCGGGAAGTCATTCATCGCCCAGATGACCGGCATCGGGTTACACATCAGCATCTGGTGACGGCGCGCCTTGCCAATCGAGCCGCCGATCAGCGGCAGCAGCAGATCATCGGCCTCATCCAGCAGCAGCATGGTGCGCTGTGCATGGCGCAGCACCTCCTGCGCCAGCATCACATCATTCAGCCGGAAGTCCCGTCCGCGCAGCTCGCGCGGCATCACGCTATACAGGGTGTAACCGGCCAGGCTGGCGATCAGGCGGGCGCATTCGGTCTTGCCGGTGCCGGGGTTGCCCCAGAACATCAGGTTGAGACCGGCTTGCGGCTGCTGATGCCAGAGTTGTAAATCTTGCAGCATGCCCTCCGGCTGCAGCGGCGCGAAGTCCGCCAGGGTCAGCGTCGACGGCGGCTCGCAGACCAGCGTGTCTTCGAGCAGATCCATCGGGCTGTCCAGCGGCTTGAGCAGCAGGCGGCGCGCATGGCTGGCGCTCATATCGAAGCTCACGCCGAAGTCCTGATGGGTATCCAGCGACACATACTCGCAGCGGATCAGCCAGTGGTCATCCGCCAGCAGGGTGTGCAGCGTATCCGCCTCTTCGCCGAGCATGATGGCCACGCACTCCAGCGAATTGGGCAGGGTGTCATCGCCGACCGCATTGGAAAACAGATTGACCAGCGACGGCGACAACACCAGATGGGTGGCCAGTGTCAGCAGGCCGGTCACCGCGCCCGACGGGTCGCCCATCTGCCGGGCAAACAGCCCGATGTTCTGCTCCAGCAGCTGCAACCGGGCATCCGGCTGGGCCGCCGACTGCGCTAAAAACGTCCGTAACGTACTCACATTTTTGCAGTGTTCACTGCGCAATCCCAATCGCAGGCGCTCGCCGCGATCCAGTTCGCTGATGGTCTCGAACAGGGCGGGATAGGCCTCCAGCAAGCGGGAGAGGTAACGATGGGCAAGATGCTGTAACGAACGGGTCTGTTTATCCAAGCGGACTCCTCGGGTTTGGGGTGAATGACCCGGCGGTGTCTCACCACCGGACGCCATTAAGTATATGTAGCCCCACGCGACAGTTCGATACTGTGCGCCTGCACATGTCGCGTTTTCAGGCAGACAACGACCGCCCCACCATCCGCACGGCAGAAAGCACTTATCAGCCGTGGGCGCGCGTCCTATAGTCTGCATACCCCGTTTCCAGTTCTGCCCGATGAGGCCCTTGGTGAACCCGACACTGCAACACGCCATCGCACTACGACAGGCCGGTGACTACGCCGCCAGCCGCGACCTGCTTACCACCTTGCTGCCTGATCCGGCGCAGGCCCCGGCTGCGCATTTGCACATCGCCTGGGCCTATGACAATCAGGGATTGGAAGCAGAGGCCGTTCCGCACTATGAACAGGCACTACAGGGCACGTTGCCATCCAGCGACCGGCTGGATGCCCTGCTTGGCCTCGCCAGTACCCTGCGCAGTTTAGGGCGTTACCACGAGGCACTCCCGCGCTTTGAGCAAGGGATTGCCGAGTTTCCGGACACCCAAGCCCTCAAGCCGTTTTACGCCATGTGCCTGTATAACGTCGGCCGCCACAAGGAGGCGGTCGCCCTGTTATTGCAACTGTTAGCCGAGACCAGCCAGGACAACGACATCCGCGCCTATCAGCGCGCGATTGCGCTGTATGCGGCGGATCTGGATCGGGTGTGGTAGTGCTCCCGGATGTGATACCGCCAGTACGTTTAGATATCACCTCAGCGATATGGCTCTCCATTCGAGCGAGCGCTCTGCTAAGGTGACCCTGTTTTATTTATCAACCTGACCGAGCATCAGCCATGTCGATTGACTACTACAACCAGAACGCCGCGACCTTTGCCGAAAGCACCCTTGCGGTCGATATGCAGCCTCTTTACCAGCGCGTGTTGCCGCTGCTGCCCGCCGGTGCCTATATCGTCGATGCCGGCTGTGGCGCCGGCCGCGATGCCCGTTACTTTGTCCAGCAGGGCTATCGGGTCAGTGCCTTTGACGGCAGCGCCGAACTGGCCGCCATTGCCAGCGCACAATCCGGCGTGAAGGTGCAGGTGTGCCGGTTCGATCAGTTTGTGGCCGAGTCACCGGTCGACGCGATCTGGGCCTGTGCCAGCCTGCTGCATGTCCCCGCCCGCGAACTCCCCGCGGTGATGGCGCATCTATGCCAGCAACTGGCCACCGGTGGACTGTTCTACTGTTCGTTCAAATATGGGCAGGATGAAGTCACGCGCAATGGCCGCAGCTTTACCAATCTGGACGAGAGCGGCCTGAACAGCCTGCTCGCCCCCTTGCCACTGCGCATTGTCGACTGCTGGCAAACCGGCGACCTGCGCCCCGGTCGTGAACACGAACGCTGGCTGAATGCCGTATTGAGGAAGGGATAAGGTGAACGCATTGCAGTTGGTGCGAGGTGGCCATGTCACCGACCCACATTTTAATGATCCCTTGTTACCGCACCTGCTGGCGGCCATCGACCGCTGTGGTACCGGCAGTCGTATTGATATGTGTGTATCGTTTATCCGCCAGAGCGGTCTGGTGCTGCTGCGAAATGCCCTGCATCAGGCGGTCGACCGTGGCGCCTACCTGCGGGTGATCACCTCCGACTATCTGGATGTCACCGAACCGGTTGCCTTGCGTGAACTGCTCAAGTTTGACCCGGCGTGCAGCACCATGCTGATCTACCAGAGTCAGGGCAATCGCGGATTCCACCTCAAATCTTATCTGTTTATCGACCATGCCCCGCAAGCAGGTCTTAGCGGCCAAGCCTTTGTCGGCTCCAGCAATGTCTCCAAAGCGGCATTGACCGACTCGCTGGAGTGGAACTGGTCTCTGACCGTCAATGCGCAAAGTTCAACCTCATCACAGGCCAGCTTGCAGGAGTTGACGGAGCAGGTGGAACAGCTGGCGCAAGATCCGAGGGTCGTCCGTCTGACCCATACCTGGATCGACCGTTATCTGGCGCGCTACCAGCAGAGCACATTACACGACCTGCGCGCCCTCACCGGGGATCAGCAAAGCGATGTGGAGCAACTGCGCGAGGCGCCGATCCCGAATGCCGTGCAGCTGGAAGCGCTGGCCGCACTGCAAACAGCCCGCGATCAGGGCTACAAACGCGGTGTGGTGGTGATGGCCACCGGACTGGGTAAAACCTGGCTTTCCGCGTTTGATGTGCGCCAGATGCAAGCCGCCCGTCTGCTATTTGTCGCGCATCGCGAAGAGATCCTGAACCAAGCGCGCAGTACCTTCGAGCGCATGGCACCGACGGTGCAGACCGGTATCTACCAAAGCCAGCAACAGGATGACGCCGACTGGCTGTTTGCCTCGATTCAGACCATTGGCAAGAGCAATCATCTGCTGCGCTTTGCACCTGACCATTTCGACTACATCGTGGTTGACGAGTTTCATCACGCGGCAGCGCCCTCCTATCGCCGGTTGCTCGATCACTTTCAGCCCCGTTTCCTGCTCGGGCTGACCGCGACCCCGAACCGCACCGATCAAACCGATATTCTGGCACTTTGCGACAGCAATCTGGTGTTTGAACGCGGGCTGGCCGAAGCCATCGAGCAGCATATGCTGGTGCCGCTGACCTATCACGGCATTCTGGACGACACAGTGGACTATACCGCCCTGCCCTGGCGCAATGGCAAGTTCGACCCGGCAGCCCTCGAAAATGCCTTTGCTTCCAAAAAACGTGCTGAACATGCACTCAAACAGTGGCAACAACTGCGCCAGCAATGTTCCTTGGCATTCTGTATCTCGATTCGGCACGCCGAGTTTATGGCAGAGTTTTTCCGCGCCGCCGGCATCCGTGCAGCCGCCGTTTATGCCGGTTCGACCAAAGCGCGCCAGACGGCCCTTGATGAACTGGCATCCGGCGCACTGGAGATCCTCTTCTCGGTCGATCTGTTCAATGAAGGGACGGATCTGCCGCTCATCGACACTGTGTTGATGTTGCGCCCGACCGAATCACGCATTGTCTTTTTGCAACAACTCGGGCGAGGTCTACGCCTGCATCAGGGCAAACAACAACTGGTGGTCATCGATCTGGTCGGTAATCACAAGGCCTGTCTGTTCAAACCCATGTTGTTGCAAGAGCAACTGACAAGCCGCCACGATCAACGCACAGGCGAACGACAAGCACCTAAGCTGGTTAAAGGATGTTTTATCAACCTCGACCCGCGCCTGCTGCCAATGCTGGAGAAGATCCGCCAGCCCAAACGCCCCTCACTGCTGGATATTTACCGTCCCCTCAAGGACGAGCTTGGCTATCGCCCGAGTGCCCGTCAGGCGTGGGAGGCCATGCAGCAACATGGGCATGTTTTCGATACCAAGCCCTATAGCGGCTGGTTTGGCATGCTGGCAGCGGAAGGTGATCTGAATGCGCAGGAACAAGCGACCTTCACCCGACATGCCGACTTTCTGTTGCAAGGTGTCGAAACCACCAATTTGGTCAAAAGTTTCAAACTGATCCTGTTGCAAGCCCTGCTTGAAATGGATGGTCTGCGCCAACCGCCGACACTGGCGGCCCTCGCCAACCACTCGCGCTATCTGTTTGACCGCCACCCAGAACTGATCAATATCGATCTGCCCGAACAGCAACGCCTGCTGGCCGCCGATAGTGCAGCTTGGCTGACTTACTGGAAAAATAATCCGATCAAGCACAGCAGCAGTGGCAGCACCGGCAGCAAAGCCGATTACTGGTTTGAAGTACGGGATGACCGTTTCTACCCGCGCTTTACGGTCAGTGATAGCGAGATCGATACCCTGCATCAGATGGTGCAAGAGTTGCTGGATCTGCGTCTGGCGCAATACCGTCAACGCAAACTGTCATTCGCTGTCAAAACTGAGGTGGACGACGAGGCTAAGGTGATACCGCTGACGCCCCGGCGTGAGGCATCGCAACCCGTTCAACCTGCCGCCGATGTGGCAGCAACAATGCTCCCCTACTTCCCCAATCTCAAAATTGCCTGTGGCCATTTCAAGGATGGGGATGCCAGTGATGCCGAACTGATGGCCCTCGACGCGACATGGGGGACGCTTGACCCGACACGCCATTTCCTCGCCAGAGCCAGCGGCCAGTCCATGAACGGCGGGAAGAACCCGATCCAGGATGGTGACCTTCTACTACTTGAGTGGGTCACCCCTACCAGTGCAGGCGCAATCACCGGCAACATTATGGCGGTTGAGCGAGAAGACGAATCCGGCCAGCCTCAATATCTGTTGCGCGTCATCCGTAAGGACGCCAGCGGTCAATATTGGCTCCACGCCAACAATCCGGACTATGCGGATATGCCGGCCAGCGAGCAGATGCGGACGTTTGCGAGGTTGAAATCTGTCATCCCAAATACCTAGCACAGCCCTTAACGGGGCTGCTGTTCAGCCCCGTTAACCCCCTGGTTATCTTTTGTGCGAAAGGTCGGGCCACTGGTCCATTCAGAGTTCCATTAGTGACCAGATGGCGGTACAGTTTGCTGCCCTGACTGTGCGGTGTGATGCCGTTCCGGCCTGGTCGGGGGACTGACTTCGTTTTTTGCCGGATAACTGGATGATCCATGCGTACTTTGCTTCCTATTCTGGCCGTTCTCCCCTTGCTGTCGGCCTGCAGCAGCCATCATGAGGCCCAGCAGGCCGCGACGCCGGCCAAAAGCACCTTTCTGCGCGCCCCGCAGGCCGAGGTAATGCCTGGCCAGAATTACGCCAATGGCGCCGATCTGTTTGCCAGCGGCGACTTCAATAGCAATCCGGCGGCCCAGCGCTTTGTCGATTACATGGTCAGCAAGCACGGTTATGACCGTAACCAGTTGCAGTACTGGTTGGGCCATGCCAAGCGGCTGGATTCGGTGATTGCACTGATGGAGCGTCAGGCGCCGCGTCCGCCGTCGCTGATGCCGAGCACGCCGCCACGGCCGAACGGGGCATGGTTGCGCTATCGCCAGCAGTTCATTACCCCGGACAATCTGCAAAATGGTGTGCAATTCTGGGAAGAGCATGCCGAGGCGTTGCAACGTGCCTATAAGCAGTACGGCGTGCCGCCGGAAATCATCGTCGGCATTATCGGTGTCGAGACCCGCTGGGGTCGCGTAATGGGCAAGACCCGTCTGCTGGATGCCCTGGCGACGCTGGCGTTTGACTATCCGCGCCGTGCCGATTACTTCACCAAGGAGCTGGAAACCTTCCTGCTGATGGCGCGTGACGAGCATGTGGATGCGCACGAGTTGCGCGGTTCGTTTGCCGGCGCTATGGGCTACTGCCAGTTTATGCCGTCATCGTTCAAGGCTTATGCGGTCGACTTCAATAACGATGGCCACGTCAACCTGTGGGACCCGGAAGATGCGATCGGCAGTGTTGCCCACTACTTCCAGGCGCATGGCTGGACGCCGAACGATACGGTCGCGGTGCGGGCGATCGGTCAGGTTTCCGGCATGGAGACCGGCTTCAAGACCCGTTATCCAATCAGCGCGCTGAATGCCGCCGGTCTGCGTCCTACCCAGGATCTCGGCCTGCATCGCGAGGCCAGCCTGCTGCGTCTGGATATGGGGACCAACTTCGAGTACTGGTACGGGCTGTCCAACTTCTACACCATCACCCGTTACAACAACAGCGTGCACTATGCGATGGCGGTGTGGCAGTTGGGCGATGCGGTGAAGCGGGAAGTGCAAGGCTTCGCACAGGTGCGCTGATAGAGCCAGAGGCGAGATTCTATAGAGCCAGATTTGAGATTCGAGATTCGAGATTCGAGATTTGAGATTTGAGATTTGAGATTTGAGAATGTTATTTTTCTCGTCTCTCGCCCTCTTGTCTCTCGCTTCTTATTTCTCGCCTCTCGCCTCTCGTTTCTCGCCCTCTCCCCTCAATCGCGCTTTAACGGCTGGCACATGCAGTGCACGCCACCACCGCCCTTGGTGATCATGCTGATGTCCGGGTCATACACCTTGAGGCCATAGGCCAGGCATTGCTCCTTGAGGTGGCGGCTTTCGGCCGGCAGCAGCACGCGATCATTGCCCTGCGAGACGATGTTGCAACCAAGCTCCATCGCATCTTTATACGGCACATCAATAAACTGGATCTGCTTCTGTTTGAGCCAGGCCAGCACATCATCCGGCAGCACGGCGGTACACACGGCGGCCAGTTTGTCAGCAACCATCACGCACTGTACATCCATATGCAGGAAGTGCGGATCGAAGCGGCCAATCTTGAACTCCCAGCCCTCTTGTTCGAACCACCCCTTGACCTGCTCGGCGCCGGCCAGGCTGGTGCGCTCACCACTGCAACCGCAGAGCACCGCACCCGGCTCGATCAGCATAAAATCGCCGCCTTCGAAGGTACCGGCAGTGACCACGTCGTAGATTGGGATCTCGAGCTGGCGGTAGATCTCGAGTACCGCCGCCCATTCGGCGCGTCGCCACGGGCTGAACATCTGGCAGATGATCGGCCCCCACGGCGTCATCACCGAAGAGTCGCGGGCATACACCGAATAGGGCTGGTCGGCCTGCGCCGGCAGGAAGTGGGTCTGCACGCCGGCATCGTGATAGGCGGCCAGCATCTCGTTGTATTGGGCGCGAGCGGTGGCCGGATCATATTGCTCGCCATTACGCATATGCCGGCGCGAGGTGGCATTGCCATCACGCCAGGAGAAGTGCTCGATCGGGCCGATCAGGACATCGCGCAGCACGCCGGTTTCCGAGGTGATGCCCCAGCGTTGCTGGGCGGGCGTGTGACCGGCCGGCAGCCGGGATTGCAGGAATGTGCTCATTGGTGTTCCTTCATCATGTTTTTACGCTTCAAGTGAGGCCGTCGCAGGCTCGGCCAGTTGCAGTACGCTATGCAGCAGCACATTGGCACCGGCCGCCATATCGGCCAGGCTGATGGCTTCTGCCTCGTTGTGGGAGATCCCGCCGGCGCAGGGGATAAAGATCATGCCGACTGGGGCGACGCGGGCGAGATAGACCGAGTCATGTCCGGCGCCGGAGACCATCGGCATTGCGGGCAGGCCGAGTTGCTCACTGGCGGCCTGGATCGCCGCCAGACATCTGCCATCAAACTGCACCGCAGGGGAGTGCCAGACCGGGGTAATACGCGCCTGCACACCGTATTGGCCATCGGCACGCGCTATCAGTTCATGCACCTGCGCGATCAGGTGATCGAGTACCGGTTGCTCGGGATGGCGCAGATCAACACTGAACACCACCTCGCCGGGCACGGTGTTGCGCGAGCCAGGATGAACGCGGATCTCGCCGATGGTCAGTCGCGCCTGGTGATCGACCGCGCGCACCGTCTCGTACAACCGGCCGAGCAGCGGGCCGAGCACCGCCACCGGATCATGGCGCATCGCCATCGGTGTCGGGCCGGCATGGGTGGTGACACCGCGCAGGGTGACATCAAACCAACTCATGCCCTGTACCCCCTGCACCACGCCGATGGTCTTGCCTTCGGCTTCCAGCACCGGCCCCTGCTCGATATGCAGCTCAAGCGCCGCAGTCAGCGGATACGCCGCACACAGGTGATCACCGCGCTGCTGGCTGGAGGCCAGCGCCTCACCGACCGCGATGCCGTGGCGGTCGGTCACTGCCAGCATGGCCTCTTGATCGAATACCCCGGCAAACACCCCCGAGCCCATCATCGCCGGGGCAAAACGCGCCCCCTCCTCGTTGGTCCAGACCGCAATTTCCAGCGGATAACGGGTAGTGATGCCGGCCTCGTACAGGCAGGTCATCACCTCGAGGGCGGAGAGGACGCCATAGACGCCGTCGTATTTACCGCCGGTCGGCTGGGTGTCCAGATGCGAGCCCATCAGCACTGGCGGCAAGGCCTCGCGACCCGCCCAACGCACAAACAGGTTACCCATCTGGTCACGCCGCACCTCGCCGCCGAGGCGCAGGCAGTGGTCAATAAACCACTGCCGCCCTTGTGCGTCCTCTTGAGTCAGCGCCTGGCGATTGCAACCGCCGTTTTCCAATCCACCAATCTGCGCTATCTCGGCCAGATGGTTCGCCAGCCGTCCGGCATTGATGCGCAGTTCGCGAGTACTGAGGCGTGATGCCAATTGCGGATGCCCTGTCATGGGTGATCGTCCTGTATGGTGATGACGGGCAGCGACCTGCTACCCGGGTAATGGCTGCAGGATAGACAGGGGACATCGCCGCAAACCATCCCCCATCTGAGGTATGACCGCCGTCACAATACTGTCCCGCTCGGCAACTACCTCAAAAGGGTTATAGCCGCGCAGGAACTATGGACATAGATTGGGGTTACGGCGAATTTTGCGGCCGGCAAAGTTTACTTTTTCCCTGAATTTACAAGGATGTCGTGATGAAAACTGTATACAAGATGCTGGCCCTGGCAGTGGGCGCAGGACTGTGCACCATGGCCAGTGCGGCGGATCTCTCCGTCATCTCCTTCGGTGGCGCCAACAAGGACGCCCAGGTGAAGGCTTGGTACGAGCCCTTCACCAAAGAAACCGGCACCAAGATTGTCGCCGGTGAATACAACGGCGAAATGGCCAAGATCAAGGCCATGGTCGATGCCAAGAGTGTCTCTTGGGATGCAGTGGAAGTCGAGCTCTCCGAAGTGAAGCGCGGCTGTGATGAAGGGCTGTTCGAGAAGCTGGATTACAAGGTGATCGGCGAGAAGAGCAGCTTCCTCAAGGGCGCAGCTGAAAAGTGCGGTATCGGCATGTTCGTCTGGTCCACCGTTGTTGCCTATGACAGCGCCAAGCTGAGCAAGGCCCCGACCTCGTGGGCAGACTTCTGGGATACCAAGACCTTCCCGGGCAAGCGCGGGCTGCGCAAGACCGCCAAGTATGCACTGGAAGCCGCACTGGAAGCCGATGGCGTGAAGCCGGCTGACGTCTACAAGGTGCTGGGTACCAAAGCCGGTGTCGATCGCGCCTTCAAGAAGCTGGATGAGCTGAAGCCGAACATCCTGTGGTGGGAAGCCGGTGCCCAGGCGCCGCAATATCTGATCTCTGGTGATGTGGTGATGACCACCGCCTACAACGGCCGTATCGCCAACGCGGTGAAAGAAGGCAACAAGAGCCTGCAGATCTCCTGGGGCACCAACACCTACGAACAGGATTACTGGGTGATTCCGAAGGGCTCGCCGAACAAGGATCTGGCCATGAAGTTCATCGCCAGCGCGGTCAAACCGGAAGCTCAGCTCGCCTATGCCCAGCAGATCCCGTACGGCCCGACCAGCAAGAAGGCCACTGGCCTGCTGCCGCCGGAACTGGCTGCCCAACTGCCGACCTCTCCGGCCAACATGAAGAATGCACTGGCCATCGATGCCGCCTTCTGGCTGGATCACGGCGAAGAGCTGGAACGTCGCTTTAACGCCTGGGCGGCCAAGTAACTCCTCCTGCCCCGCCCGAGTACAGCCATACCTGCCAGGGTATGGCTGTTTTTTTGCTGATTGCCGCGCAACACTTGCCAGCACGGCGGATGCTGCGCACACTACAGGACTCCGAGCATGCTCCCCGACCTGGCTGTACTGCGCATGACCACCCGTTCAACGCTGGATGATCACTCATTAATTCATGGTCTTGCCGATCTGATCCTGGCCGTGGGCAAGGACGACTTTATCGATCGTCTGACCTATCTGTTACGTAGCGCCGCCAGCTTTGACGACTATGTCGCCCTGCGTTATCACCCGAGTTCGGCCCCGGTGGTGTTGCAATCGTCGCTCGCCAATACCGATCAGGGGCTGTGGCGCCGCTATATGCAGGGGGCTTACCTACTCAGCCCGTTCTACGAATACTGCATGCAGGGGCATAACGGCTTTATCACCCTCGACGAGATCGCCCCGGAGGATTTCTGGGAAAGCGCCTATTACGACGAGTACTTCCGCCCGTCCCGACTGGTGGATGAGGTCTGTTTTGTGGTGCAGCTGAGTGATCAGTCGAGCTATCTGCTCTCCCTCGGCCGCACCCAATCGCTGGCGCGCTTTAATCGCCGCGTACTGGGTAAATTACGCGCCCTCTCACCGCTGCTGCAGGCACTGGTACAACTGGATGACCAGCAACGCCACGCCGGCAAGAGTCCGCACACCACCTCGCACCTCGCCCTCAAGCAGCGCCTGCTCGAATACGGCCACGATCAACTGACCAGCCGCGAGCGCGATGTGATGCAGCTACTGATCCGCGGCTACTCCAGCAAGGAAGCCGCCCAGGCCCTCGCCATCTCTCCCGAGACCGAACGCGTCCACCGCAAAAATATCTACGCCAAGCTCGGCCTGGTGTCGCAAAAAGAGCTGCTATCGCAGTTGTTTGATGACATTTTGACGGATGAGGTGGTGGTTTAATCCAGACACACAAAATTATTTAAATGAGTCGACTTTCATCCACATCATCAATATGTTGTGCGATATATAGACTTGAATCCCTTACTCCATTCAACTCGCCCTGGGCCATTAACAATGCACCTCGTTGACCACCAAGATTTGCATTTGCATAAAGTCTACATTTCTCATGAATGGCAACCCATTGTTTATCGTAAAGGCCTAGCAAGTCCTCTTCAGTACATCATCGCTTTGATTTTATTAATCCTGTCTCTCGTTTTATCAGCAAGACAGTTGTGATATATGCTGTCATAGCCAGTTCTTCCCATCGACTCGTATGTCTCCAAGTCACAATCGGCATCTCTCATTTTTATCCAGGCCAACTGACTCATTTTAAAATAATAAGATACAGGTTTGACGTTGGCGCTGTTCCCTTTACGTGTTGGGCCTGACCTATACTTGACGTAGGTTCTCTACGCAGAGGTACCCTACTATGGAGACCAACAGTTTTTTTGAACTGCTTCGCTCCTT
>JAYROM010000005.1:0-11007 GCA_041911695.1 Aeromonadaceae bacterium | reverse complement strand
TTTGGCGGAGTTCTGCTTTAAGTTCAATCACCGATTCAATCTGGAGTCGATGATAATGGAACTGGTCAGGATCGGCTGTCGAACGGCTCCAATGCCACAACGCCTGTTGAAGCTGGCTGAGTCTCGATGGTAATCAGGTAAGAGTATGGATACTAGACTTTGGCAGCAGCATATACCTATCCACTGCTCTTGTACTGCCTATAACACGATCACACTAATGCACTGCAGATCATTTCTATTTCTGAAGTGAACACTCCATGCAACAGTCATTTTATCAATAATACATAGGGGATGTGGAAATCATTAATATGCTGCAACGACTTAAACTAGTTTATCAGCCAGGAGACTATTAATTAGCATATTATTTTCTCCAACATTAAGCATGACTCTCTACGTGACTCAACACTTATAAGCTCAATTCCCGTTTTCAATACTTGTTCTAAATGTCTGTAGTGCATTGTCCACCGCATCGTCCATATCGAAATAACGGTATTCGGCCAGGCGGCCTAACGGTATTAACTGGGTAAAACACCCCAGCCGGGCACGGCAGTCGGCATAGCGAGCCTGGGCGGTGTCGGTAAACAGCGGGTAATAGGGCTCCAACCCCTGCTCGGGCTCGTAGGCACAGGGATACTCGTAGACGATGCTGGTGCCCGCGTGCACTTGCCCGGTCAGGTGCTTGAACTCGGTGATGCGGGTATAGGCCTCTTCATTGGGGTAATTCACCGTGGTCACCGGCTGGAATTGCGGCTGCGCCAGGTGGCGATGTTCGAAACGCAGCGAACGGTACGGCAGTGGCTCACTGCCAGCACAGAGCACATCCAGCATGCCGGTGTAGATCAGCGGGCCGGTGAACGGGGCACCGTCCAGCATGACACGCCCCTGTTCCCAGTCCAGCGCCACGCGAGCGCTCATCGGCGTCGACAACTGCAATTCGATGTTGGGGTGGGCCAGCATCGCCGCCACCATGGCACTGTAGCCCCCTTGCGGCACCGCCTGGAACGGATCGGTAAAGTAGCGATCATCACGGCTGACCACCACGGGTACCCGGGCGGTCACCTCCGGCGAAATCGCCTCTGGCGGCATGCCCCACTGCTTGCTGGTGTAGTTGACGAACGCCTTTTGATATATGAACTCCGCCAACTCGCCGAGCAGCGGATCGGCCTGCTGACGCAACGTCAGGATCGGCACCCGCGCCCCCTCGCCATAGCGCGACACCAGTGCCGCGATCAGCGCATGCGCCTTGTCGGCGGGGAAACAACGTTCGATGCTGGTCAGGTTGAACGGCAGCGGCACCAGTTGGCCATCGATACGCGACAGTACCCGATGCTCGTAGGAATGCCACTGGGTGAATTGCGACAGATAGTCGGCCACCGCCGGTTTATCGGTATGGAACAGGTGCGGCCCATATCGGTGGATCAGCACGCCCGCCACGTCCTGTTCGTCAAAACAGTTGCCGGCCAGATGGTCACGCTGCTCCAGCACCAGTACACGCCAGCCGAGCTGGCTGGCCATGCGTTCGGCCATCACGGCGCCAGACAGGCCGGCGCCAATCACAATTGCCTGATAGGTCATGGGTTTGCTCCAAATAGCTGTTGTCTGACCTGAACCGGATCGGCCCTGAGTTGCCACGCCAGCTGATGACGGTCGTCGAAGAACCAGCCCGGGGCCAGCGCGGCCACCTCGTTCACCGACTGTTGGAGAAAGTGGTTAAAGCGCGGCGTGTCCTCCTGGCGCAGAAAATAGAGCGCCGCAGAATAGAGGTGATGGGCGCGCCCCTGGGCAATCAGCGTCGAATCCGCGCCGAATGCCGCCGCATTGTTACAAGCACGCAGCAGGTCGCGCAGAGATTGTTCACGCCGTTCCGGTGATTGACGGGTCTGGCCGCCAAAACTGTTGGCGTGATAGCGATAACGCCCCAATACCACGGGAATAAAATCCAGCGTGCCGGGCTGCAACGCCAGATTCAGGATATGCCAGGGATAGTCGAGGATGATCTTGCAACCATCATCGATGGCCTCACCCATGCGCTCATGCCGGCGGAACATGATCGAGCTGGCGTTGACGAAACAGCCATAGCGGATCAGATCCGTGATATCGCCGACCGGGCGTAAATAGCGGTAGTTGTAATAGTCACGGGTAAACAGCTTCAGCGTCCGACCGCTCTCATCGTCAAACATGTCGGCTTCGTGGTAACACAGCGTGCAGTGCGGATGGTCGTCCAGGTAGGCTGCCTGTTGTTGCAGCTTGCCCGGCAGCGCCAGATCATCACCATCGACATAGGCGATATAGTCGCCGCGAGCCTCGCTCAGTAACCGTTTCTGAGTACGCGCCAAACCAATATTCTGCGGATTCTGCAGCGCGCGCAGCTGCGGGTAACGACTGGCCAGGTGCTGCATGATGGCCCAGGAGCCGTCGCTGGAGCCATCATCGATGGCGATGACCTCATAATCGAAATCGGCCTGTTGCGTCAGCAGGCTCTCGAGACAGGGGGCAATGAAACGCTCGAGGTTGTAGACCGGAACCAGCACACTGACTTTCATTCTTTAATCCTATGTTATCGGTTCAATTTGACGCCAAGCGGCCGCGGCAGGCATGGCTACCGCACGACGCGATACGGGGAATGGCGCCTCATGCTGCGGCTCTGTTGCCAGACAGATACAAGTTGTATGCCAGCGCCCGTACACTCAGGGCTAAAGTGCGAAGGCTTTCACACTCCGGGTTAGCCGGCACTGCGCTGGGCGCGGCATTAGCCAACCCGGGTCTGCCGGCTCATCTGGGCCAGCAGATCCTGACCATCCCAGAACCAGTCAAACGCCAGCGCCTGACCCGGCACCACCAGCCGGTCGATGCGGGTGTCGGGATATTGACGCAGCCAGGCCTCCACCGCCGCAGGCGCGATGCCGACACAGACACAGGTCTGCACCTGATCACCGGCGGCCAGCCAGGACGGCACATCGGCGTAGTGCCGTTCCAGCAGCACGCCGCCGCCCGTCGCGATCTGTGTCTGCACCCCGCCAGGCTGCAACAGGCTCAGGCTACCGACCGCAGTCTGCGCCAGCACCTCACCGCTGGCCAACGCCAGCTGGCTGTTCACCAGCCGCGCCATGCCGTTAGCCGGATCTTGGGCAAACGGTGCGGCCAACGCCGCCAACAACGCCTCACGTGCCGGAGCCGGCCAGTCACCCAACCAGACCAGCGTGGTCGGTGATGCACAGGCCTGCTGGTTACACTGGCTGATGTCTTGCGCCAGCGCGGCCTGCTGGCGCTGGCGGCGGGCATCATCCAACGCCAGCCAGGCGGAAGCGTCGAGGAGCGCCAGCGAACGGCGATCCGGAAACACCAGTTCCCGCCCGCGTGGTGGCAGCACTATGGCCCGGATGGCCGTAACGGTGGCATCGCCCCCCCACACGACGCGCAGATCGCACTGCGCCGATAACGCGGCGGTGATCGCCTCGTCATGGCCGTAACGAATAAACCGCACCCGAGCGGCGATCGCCTGCCACTCGGGCTTGGCTAACAAATCGGCGCACACGGCCAGCAACTGTTGCTGCACCGGATCCTGACGGCGCGAGAGGCGTACTATCGCACTGTTACCTGCCAGCAACGCCATCAGCCAGGAGAACACCCCCAGCGTCGGCACATTGGACGGCACCAGGTGCAGTGTCAGCCCCAGCGGCGAGCGAGAGGCATACGCCGGCAAGTGGGCGCGTAACGCGGCCGGACGCAACCAGAACCCCAACGCCACCAGATCGGGCCACGCCGAGCCCAGTGCCAACAACCGTTGCGACAGTGCGGCACAAAAGGCCATCACGCTGTCATCCGCCACCGGCAGCGGCGCAGGGGTAAAGCCCTGCCAGCCGCACGCCGGTAACACAAATTCGATACCCTGTTGCGGCCAGGACGCCGTCATTGGAATGTGTCGCTGCATCCGCGTACCTCGGCTCCGCGCTGACGGCCCAGCACGCTAAAATAACGCCCCTGACGGCCACAGCGGCAGTCATCTTCACCCAGCAGCACGCCGAGATCCTCGGTCAACAGGCTGTGGCCTGGGTAACTCTGCGGCAGTGCCGAGAGCACCTGCAGCAAACCAGGCTCGCCAACGGGCTGCAGCGCCAACGTCTGGGGATCGCGCACCAGGAGATCGGCAAACACGGGGGCGTGCAGGTGGCCGGCTTCGCATTCGACGAACACAGAGCCGACCTGCTCGACCATGCCATAGAAGTTGTGTACCCGGCTCACCCCTAGCTGCTGCAGGCAGCGCGCCTTGAAGGCGGCGTTATCCACCGCCAGGTGTTGCAGCTTCTTCCAGCCGCCGCTGTGAAACAGGATCCCTTGTGCCAGCGGTAACTGCAGCCCGCGCTGGCGCAACGGCTCCAGCAGACACTGCCAGACCATGAAGGTGAAGCCGAAGATGAGCACCGGCTGATTGGCATACCGCTCGCAGAAGGCTTCGATCACTGGCCAGTTTGGCTGCATCTGTTCATCCAGCGCATAGTGGTGATCGCGGCCCAGAAACGACAGCCCGAGCGCACCGGCGCCACGGGCCGAGAAGCCGCTGCGGTTCTGGATCAGTGCCGGCTGTTCAATCAGCAGCATCGGCAGCCGCTGTTTACCAAGAAACTCCTGCAGGATGCGCACCAGCACCTTGCTCTGCAGCGCGGCGGTGGTTTTGTCGAGCACGATGCGCGACACGGCGCCGGTGGTGCCGGACGAGGTCAGGGTCTTGAAACGCTCAGCCTCCGGCACGCTGGCCAGCAACAGGTGCTTGAACAGCCGTACCGCCAGAAACGGCAGCGCCGTCGCATCGCTCGCCACGACCGGCCAGCCGTAGCCGGCCAGTATGCGCGCAAATTCCGGACTGTGCTGTTGGTGCCACTGGTTCAGCGCATTGAGGCGCCGCAGCAGCAGGTCAGCTTTTTGCACCTGGGGCAGGTCATAGACGGGGGCGTCCAGCAGCGCCTGCAGACTGGCCTCCAGCTCAGGCGTACCGTGGGGCTTTGCCTCGAACGCGTCACTCATGCCGTGGCCTCCTCAATCTGGCGTTGCAGCGCCGGGTAGTCGAGTTTGCCGGCAGCCGTCCGCGGCAACGTCGGGAGCGCGGCGACACGAAACAGGCTCGGGTGCAGACCCAGCTGTAGTTGCAGGTAGTCACGGACCACAGCCAGCTGCGACCGCTCGGAGCAGGCAATTCGTAGCGCCTGATCCTGACCACAAGCCACCAGCTCCCAGCCCAGATCGCGGCACTGCCGCTCCAGCGAGTCCAGTTGCCAGCGCACCCCCGAGAGTTTGATCTGTCGTTTCAGCCGCCCCGTGATAAACCAGAGCCCTTCAGCCGTACAGTACCCCAGATCGCCAGTCCGCAGCAGATGGGCCATGGGAGGAAGCGCCAGATCGGCCAGCGACTCAGCATAGCCGAGCATCACATTGGGGCCTCGATAGCCCAGCTCACCTTCCACACCGGGTTCGGCTGCCAGCTCGTTGCCCTGCTCATCGAGCAGTAGCAGCTCGCCGCCGGGGATCGGCACGCCAATACTCTCCGGGTGCGTCTCGGCCAGCTCAGGTGGCAAATAGCTGATCCGAGCCGAGGCCTCGGTCTGGCCATACATCACATAGAAACGGATACCATGCTCGCGACACCAGAGCGCATAGTCACGAACCCGCTCCGGTGCCAGACGGCCGCCGGCCTGGGTCAAGATGCGCAGATGGGGCCATGATTGACGGCGAAAGCGCAGCTGCTCATAAATCTGGTAGCTGTAGGGAACCCCCACCAGCTGGGTAATGGCGTGTTGTTTCAGACAATCCCAGAAGCCTCGCTGCAGTGGCGTGTCATTGCAAAGAACCAGGGAGCCGCCGCATAGCAGGTGGGAGTGGATCACCGACAAACCATAGGAGTAGGCAAACGGCAAGGCGGTCAGCGCCTGATCACTGGGCAGCATCTGCAGATAGCCGACGATAGACTCGGCATTGGCCAGCAGATTGGCTTCACTCAAACGCACCAGCTTGGCACCTCCGGTCGAGCCGGAGGTGGTCAACATCACCGCCAACTCAGGAGCCAGCACCAAAGGCCGATCGTGCAGATGCACAGGCTCGGTATCCGGCATCAGCAACCAGTGGGGGTCATAGCGGGTAATCAGCTCCTGGCGGGTGGCCGCAGGCAGATCGGCATTGAGCAATAGCACGGCATGACCGGCCTGCAGAGAGGCCAGGTAGTGGATCAGACTCGGCAGACTGTTATCGGCCAGCAACAGCACCAGAGAACGTTCCCCACCGAGTTGACTGGCCAGCGTTGTACTGAGGGCTCTGAGTTCGGCATAGGAGTAGACCTGGTCACCGACATAAACGGCATTCCCTTCATGGGCCAACAGCCGCTGCCACAGACTCATATCAGCATGCCCCCATCGACCCCGATCACCTGGCCGGTGACATAGCTCGACAGCTCGCTCGCCAGAAACAGCGCCACCTTGGCAACCTCATCGGCCGAACCGATGCGCCCCATGGCGATGCTCTGCAGGCGCTGCTGGAATTTGTCGTCCGGCAACGAATGCGCCATGTCGGTGTCGATAAAACCCGGCGCAATAGCGTTGACGCGGATCTGCTGCGCCGCCAGCTCCTTGGCCAGCGACTGAGTGATGCCGATCACCGCCGCCTTGCTGCCACCGTAGACCGCCTGACCGGCATTACCGACTCGACCGATGATCGACGCTAGGTTGATGATGCTGCCACCACCGGCTCGCTGCATCATCCGCGCCGCATACTGGCTGCAATAGAGCACACTGAAACTGTTGCTGGCGAAAGTGCGCTCCACCTGCACCGGTGTAACCATGCCAATCAGCGCATCGTCCAGCACACCAGCATTGTTGACCAATACGTCGAGGGTTTTGCTGTGGGTAAACAGCTCACGAAACAGCGTCTTGACTGAGTCGGCATCTGATACATCACAACACAGGGCGTGGCAGGCGATACCCTGTTTGGCCCGCAGCTCACTCGCCAGGACCATGCCCTGCTCGAGATTCCGCACCGCCAGGAACAGGGTGGCACCCTCGGCGGCAAAGCGCTCGGCCACCGCACGGCCAATGCCGCGGCCGGCGCCGGTGATCAGCACCGTCTTGCCGCTGAGCAGCCCCATCAGGCCTCGACCCCGTACTTGGCCAGGATCTGCCGCGCCTTGGCCACCGAGCTCATGTCGATGATGTCATCGGTATCGAGCATGATCTCGTATTCGTCTTCGATGGCGGCAATTAGCGTCATATGAGCCACAGAGTCCCACTGTGGGATGCTCTGGTAAGTCAGTTCATCCGTGACCAGCTCAGGGGCAATCGCCAAGGCGTCGGTAAAGATCTGGAGAAGGGATTTTTTCATCGTCAGTACCTGATAAAACGGGAAACTTGGTCGCGGGCCGGTCGGTAATGATCGGGCACCAGTTGATAACGGATCAGCGGACCCTCCGCCTCACCTAATTGCTGATAACCACAGGCCTCATGAAACCGGATGGAAGCCGGGTTAGTGGTGAAAATCTTGCCATAAAGCCGGGTCAGACCCAATTGCTCAAATGCCATGTCATTCAGCGCAAAGGCGACGCAAAACGGCACCAGGTTGCTGCGGAACTCATCCGGATAGATATACATACCCGGCTCGGCCGTACCAGCCTGCCAGTCGATTCTGGTCAGGGAAGCGACCCCGATAGGTTGTTGGCGAAACCAGGCCACGTAATAACATGCGGTGGCCGAGCACTGCAGGCGCTCAAACCAAGCCTGCTGCATCTGTGGCGTAATGGAGGTCTGATCCAGCATCTGACTGGCAATTTTCGGGTCATTCCGCCATTGACGGACCAATTCCAGTTCATCGGCCTGCAACCGTCTGAGCTGCACACCATAACGCTCATAGCTGGAGCTGAAACCTGGGGGACATACCCCTTGTGACATGCCGGTTCTCCTCACTGCCTGCTGGCGCCCCGCTACGCCCGGGGCTCGACCCAAAACGAGCCCCACTATACCATCCGAGGGGAGCGATAGCGGGATTGCACACTCATTTTTTGAAATAATTCAGTCAGTTGGTGACAGAGCGTACAGCCGATCCTATTATCGGCAACAAGCGTACTAACTTGAGCTCCACGCCAGGAGGGGCCCTATGACCATCGCCATCATTCCGGCACGCGGCGGCAGCAAGCGCATTCCACGCAAGAACATCCGCCCGTTTTGCGGACAACCAATGATCCGTTATGCCATCCAGGCAGCCCAGGCCGCCGGCTGTTTCGAGCGCATTGTTGTTTCCACCGATGACACCGAGATTGCCGCCGTCGCCCGCCAGTGTGGTGCCGAGACCCCCTTCCTGCGTGATGCGACACTGGCCGACGACCATACCGGAACCTCGGCCGTCGTGGTGGACGCCATTCGCCGACTCGATCGCCTCGGCATCCAGTCCGACCACTATTGCTGCATCTATGCCACGGTGCCGTTGATCCGCGCCCGCGATCTGCTGCATGCCTACCAGCGGTTAACAGCCAGCCAGGCCGATTATGCCTTCAGCGCCGCCGCCTTTGGCTTTCCCATCCAACGCGCGCTGCAACTAACCGCCAATGGCTGTGCCACGCCCTTCTGGCCGGAGAACATGGGCAAACGCAGTCAGGATCTGACCCCGGCCTATCAGGATGCCGGTCAATTCTACTGGGGACGGCGCGAGGCCTGGCTCGGTGGCCGCGGAGTGTTCGATGGCAACGGACTGGCCCAGGTGCTGCCGCGCTACCGGGTGGTCGACATCGACACCGAGGAGGACTGGCAACTGGCCGAACTGCTCTATCAGGCGCTGCAACAGCATGACGCCGGTTGATTACCTGTTTCGGCTCGATGCCGACAGCCAGATCGGCACCGGCCATCTGATGCGCTGTCTGGCCATCGCCGATGCGCTCCGCGCCCAAGGGGAACTTTGTGCCTTTGCCTGCCGACCACTGCCAGCCACGCTGCAACACAAGCTGCACACCTACCCGCTGCTGGAATTAGACGATGACACAGCCTTCTGGACGGCACTGACCGAGTTCACACCGCGCTGGCTGATCGTCGATCACTACGGGCTGGATGCCGAATTTGAAGCCCAAGCCCGTCGCTTCGGCTGTAAAATCCTGGTCCTCGACGATCTGGCCGACCGCCGCCACGACGCCGATCTGCTGCTCGACCAAGGCCCGCTACGCCGCGCTGACGATTACCGTGCGCTGACCAATGCCGATTGCCAGTTGCTGCTGGGGGCCGACTACGCGCTGCTGCGACCGGAATTTGTCGCTCGGCGCAAAACCGCAACTACGCCATTTCACCGCGGCTTCATCAGCTTCGGTGGCGCCGACCCGGCTCACGCCTGCCTGCGCACCCTGCAGGCGCTGACGGTTACCCCCTGGTGGTCGCGCTGTGCATGGACCCTGTTGGCCGGTGCCGCCAATCCGGATTGGCCGGCGCTGCAACAGTGGCTCGCCGAGCATCCGGCACGCGTCACTCTGTTGCGCCACAGCGACGAGGTGTCGCGCCTGCTGGCCGAACATGACTTTGCCATCGGCGCCGCCGGCGGCATGATGTGGGAGCGCTGCTGCATCGGTCTGCCAACTTTGAGTATCCCCATCGTCGCCAATCAGCAGTTCAATGATGCGGTGATTGCCCACTTCCATCTGTGCGAGCGAATGACGCTGGGTGAGCTTGACGAGCCGGCACAACTGAACGCCGCACTGAGCCGCCTGCAGGCTCGAGCCGAAGAGTATCGCCAGCGGGGGCAAGCCCTGGTGGATGGTCAGGGACTGACGCGCCTGACCGCCTTATTGAGGAAACAAGCATGAAGATTGCCGGACGGCCCATTGGTCGCGACCACGCCCCCTACCTCATCGCCGAGCTGTCGGCCAACCACAACGGCTCACTGGAGCGAGCGCTGAATATCGTGCGTGCCGCCAAGGAGGCCGGTGCCGACGCCGTCAAATTACAGACCTATCGAGCCGACACCATCACCCTGGATTCCGATCGCCCCGAGTTCCTGATCCATGGCGGTCTGTGGGACGGCAAACGGCTCTACGATCTGTACCAATGGGCCCATATGCCGTGGGAGTGGCATGCCCCACTGTTCGCCCTCGGCAAGCAGCTGGGCGTCACTATCTTCAGCAGCCCGTTTGATTTCAGTGCCATCGACCTGCTGGCCGGGCTGGATGCTCCGGCCTATAAAATTGCTTCGTTTGAAGCCATTGATCTACCCCTGATCCGCTACGCGGCACAAACCGGCAAACCGCTCATCATCTCCACCGGCATGGCCAACGAACGAGAGATCGGTGCCGCGCTGGAAACGGCCCACAAGCATGGCTGCGGTGAGGTGGCGCTGCTGCACTGTGTCAGCGGCTATCCGGCACCAGCCGCCGAATACCAACTGGCGACCATCCCCGACATGCGTCAGCGTTTTGGCGTCGAGGTCGGCCTCTCCGACCACACGCTGGGCTCGGCGACCGCCGTCGCCGCCACGGCGCTGGGCGCCACCCTCATCGAGAAACATTTCACGCTGCGGCGGGCCGACGGAGGTCCAGACTGCGCCTTCTCGATGGAGCCCGAGGAGCTGGCGCAACTGGCCGCCGACACCCGCACCGCCTGGTCGGCCATCGGCGCACCGCGCTATAGCCTGAGTGCCAGCGAGCAGCACAACATCCAGTTCCGGCGCTCGCTCTATCTGGTCAAGGCGGTAGCGGCCGGCGAACGATTAACAGCCGAGCATGTGCGCTCGGTTCGCCCGGGATTGGGGCTGCCACCAGCCGATTACGATCGGGTACTCAACTCGGTGGCACGCCGAGATCTGGCCGCCAACACGCCGCTGAGCTGGGACGACCTGTACGCCCAACCCACCTGATCCCGCTGCCGCCAAACACAATAGGCGCGGCCATGATGGCTGCGCCTATTATTTTCCTGATTACCACCATGATTCAGCCCTTCAGGACTACACTTAAATGGTTCTGTTCTGGAGGGTTAAATCATGGCCAGAAACAAGGTTCAA
>JAYROM010000004.1:0-2910 GCA_041911695.1 Aeromonadaceae bacterium | reverse complement strand
TTCACGCTTGTGGAGACGACTCTGTCGGATGGCTTCGCTTTTCGGCAGGCTGCGGGAAAAGCCGGCTTTAATCAACGACCAGCGCATGGGGTAATCCGCATCGTCGGCGGGCAGCGTCCAAATCGCATGTAGATGCTCAGGCAGTACCACCATGGCGACAATCTCGAATGGGTGACGATTTTTGACCTCGCGTGTCACATCACGCAGCAGATCGACATGGCGGGTTAGCAAATCATGCCGGCGGTCAGCCAGGTTAACGGTGAAAAACCAAGTGGCCCCTTGGGCATTCGCTCTGCGGTAGCGCATGGGTGACATCCTATTCGCGGTAAACGTTGGGCTTCATTGCATTCAGCCCAACCTACGACGGATGTTGGATGCCGTGTACCTGCTATTGCTGGTCGTGCCGACCTGTAGGTTGGGCTGAGCTGGCGAAGCCCAACGTTTACCGCGTGAACATACGCCGCTAGCGGCGTACCGCCCTTACCGCTTCTTGCCCTTACCACCCATCGCCCGTTGCTTAGCGCGCTGTTTCTCGGCGGCTTTGCCGTGGCGGCGCGGGGCAGGGGCGCGGCGGGTCAGGTCGGGTTCGAAACCCGGGCACCACTGTTGCGGCAGGCGCTGGTTGAGCACGGCCTCTACCTCTTCGAGCAGGACGGTGTCCTCGACGCTGAACAGAGTGATGGCCAGCCCCTGCTTGCCGGCACGGCCGGTGCGGCCGATACGGTGCACATAGTCCCCGGCGACAAACGGCAGCTCCAGATTGATCACATAGTTGAGCTCGGGGATATCCAGCCCGCGCGCGGCGACGTCGGTGGCGACCAAGGCCTGTAGGGTGCCATCGCGAAAATCCTGCAACACCTGTTCGCGTGCCCCTTGCGAGAGATCGCCATGCAGGGCGCGGGCGTGGATCTGGCGGGCGGCCAGATCGCGCGCCAGCTGATCGCAGCCCTGACGGGTGCGGCTGAACACCAGTACCGGGCGATAGTGTTTATCCTGGATCAGATGGCTGACCAGCTCGCCCTTGCGCTCGCTGTCGACCACATAGACCCGTTGTTCAATCTCGGCGGCGGTGCTGTTGCGCGCGGCAACCTCGATGCGCAGCGGGTCGCGCAGCAGCGTCTTGGCCAGCGCAAACACCCGATCATCAAAGGTGGCGGAGAACAGCAGCGTCTGGCGCGTGGTCGGCAGCTGGGCGAGCAGGGCGTTGATCTCGTCGGCAAAACCCATGTCCAGCATGCGGTCGGCCTCGTCAAACACCAGCACCTCGAGTGCATCCAGACGTATCACCCCTTGGCGCAGATGGTCGAGCAGGCGGCCTGGGGTGGCGATCACCAGCTCGACGCCGGACTGCAGGGCCTCGACCTGGGCGGCAATGCTCACCCCGCCGTAGACCAGCGCGGCACGCAGATCAGTGCCGGCGCCATAGCGCTCGACGCTCTGGTGTACTTGCACCGCCAGTTCGCGGGTCGGCACCAGCACCAGGGCGCGGATCGGTGCCGGCGTACTGGCGGGGCGATTCAACAGACGCTGCAGGATCGGCAACACAAAGGCGGCAGTCTTGCCGGTGCCGGTCTGCGCTCCGGCCAGCAGGTCACGCCCCGCCAATACCGGCGCGATGGCCTGCTGCTGGATCGGGGTGGGCTGCGAGTAACCGAGCGCCTGCAGGTTGGCAAGCAGACGCGGGTCAAGGGCGAGTTCGGCAAAGGACATGACAGATACCTGAAGTAGACATAAATAGGGCGACCGGGCGCGGGTGGCGCCGACTGCGCAAATGGTAGCAGAAGCCGGCGTGGTGCCCCAGTCCGGCTAACGGGTACGCAGAGCGAGTGCTCAGTCGACCAGCTCAATCTCCAGACTGTCGAGCAGGCGCAGCGCTTCAAAGCGACTGAACTTGGCCCCCTTGAGCTGGTTATGACGCAGGTCGATATCGTAATCGCGCGCCTCGGTCAGGTTGGCGGCACGCAGGTCAGTGTTGCCGAACAGGCTATGCGCCAGATCGCTGTCGCGCAGGTCGGCACGGCGTAGGTGGCAGTCGCGAAAATCGACATCACGCGCCTGGCAGCCGGTGAGCACCATCTCGTCGAGCGCAAGGCCGAAGAACGAGCTGTCATCCAGCAGGCAGCGACGAAACTGCAGGCGCGGGGTCAGGCCGAGATCTGGCCAGGCGGCGCGGGTCCAGTCGACACCGAGCAGTTTGCAATCCTCAAACTGTACCGACGCCAGCTCGCTGTAGGGCAGTTGCCACAGCCCGAGATTGCAGCGGATAAACTGGCACTCCTGCAACACCACACTGCGCCAGACGCTGGCACTGAAGTCGCAATCAATAAACTGGCAGCTTTCGATGCGCACCCGGTTCAGTGGCTCGCCAGCGGCTTTCAGGCCGCGGAAGGTCTGTTCATAGTGGTCGTCACTGGCCTGCAGTGGATGAGTCATGGCAGGGCTCGCTAGGCAGATAGAGGGCGACAGTGTGCGCCGCGTCCACGCCGTGGTGCAAGACGATATCGTGCGCGCATTACGGCGGATTACGCTGCGCTAATCCACCCTACAAAAGCATAAACTTTTGAAATAAATAAGAATATTCACGATGGCGCCTAAGTGTGAATGATGTGCCGACCACCAAAAAAGAAACCCGCCGGAAGGCGGGTTTCTGGGAACCATCAGTACAAGCCGGAGGGCTTAGACCGAGTAGTACAGTTCGTATTCGACCGGGTGCGGGGTCATGCGCACGCGATCCACGTCGATCTGCTTCAGTTCCAGGTAAGCGTCGATGAAGTCATCGGTGAACACGCCGCCACGGGTCAGGAACTCGCGGTCTGCGTCCAGGTTGGCCAGCGCTTCGTCCAGGGAACCGGAAACGGTCGGGATCAGTGCTTCTTCTTCCGGCGGCAGATCATACAGGTTCTTATCCAT
>JAYROM010000003.1:0-12579 GCA_041911695.1 Aeromonadaceae bacterium | reverse complement strand
GCATCCTGAATACTCGCCCCCATGGGCAGGGGCGAGCCATCAACCATGGCTGCGGGTAATAGCAGTGGGCGGCCACGCCGGGTCGGGAAGGACAGATGCAGAATGGCGCCGGCGTCTGGCAAGGCGCTGCGCTGGGCATGCAGCAGCTCGACATCATCTGCCATGCCTTCGGCCTGCAGGGCCAGCGGGTTGTCGCGAAAGGGTGCCAGATGCGGGACTACGGCCTGGCCCTGCCGGTCGAGGCGGATCTCTGGCCAATGGTACAGACTGGCCCCCTGGGCACCCTCGGCGGTGATGATGGCCAGGGTCTCGCCGGCTGGGCGGCTCCAGTGTACCCCGGTACGGTGTGCCAGCAGGGTGCCAGCCGCACCGAACGATAGCTGGCGTTGTTGCTGGTTATCCGCCGAGGCACTGGCATCCAGCTCGACCGGTTGGCCTAGCCAGTGCACGCTGCCACCCAGGGTGCGCTGCTCGCCGGACTGGCCCGCATTCAGGCTAAGATTGACTCGGGGCCAGTCGGGCATCGGCGCACGCCAGAATGTTTGATGGCGTGTGCCAGCCGCACTGTCATGGCTGCTAAGCCAGGAGAGGCTCTGGCCCTGCGCGCGGGGGCCGAGCAGCAGATTGAGCGATAACTGCAATTGATACTGCTGGTCGCCACTGGCATCGCGGGTGCGTCCGGCCGACAGGCCATAGCCTAACCGGCGCCAGTAATGTTGATAGCCGGCCTGGCCACTCCAGGTGTGCTGTGGTTGGCCGTCTCGCTGCCAGTTAGCCGACAGGTACAGGCTGCCACCGTAGCCTGGCAGTGGCTGTCCCAGATGCAGGCTGACACGCTGGCGGACGGTTTGATTGGCCGGGTGAGATGCGTCATGGCGCAGGGTCTGCGTCAGCGTGCGATAGTGGTTGGAGAGGGCTTGCCAGGCTGTAAGGGTGAGGCGGCCGTTGTGGTCGCCCACGGGCTGGCTCCAGCGCAGACGCTGGGCATAGCTGGCGGAGTGATGGGCGTCCTCGGCGCGGGTCAGATCCACGGCCAGCCCGCCCCAGCGGGTATTCCAGGCGCTACCGACCAGCCAGGCCTGATAATCCGGACTGAGCTGGCTGCCGGCATACAGGGTCAATCGGTTGTTGAGGCCTTGCTGCCAGTCGGCTTCCAGCCACCACGGGTGCGGATCGCTATCAGGCCGGTCGCTATCGAGCTGGCCCAACGTCAGGTTGTAGTCGACGCGTCCGGGACGCAGCAGTTGTGGCAGTGACTGCGCGGGCAGCGTGTATTGCTGCTGACGGCCATCGCTCTCCTGCACGGTCACGGTCAGATCGTTACTGCTGCCCAATGCTGGCAGATCCTCGATCAAAAAGGGGCCCGGGGCCACCGTGGTCTGGTAGATCAGCCGCCCTAGCTGGTGGACGCTGACCAGGGCACGGGTCTCGGCCTGGCCCTGTACCACCGGGGCAAAGCTGCTCTGTAACGGGTCGAGCATTCGTCGGTCGGTGCGCAGTTGCAGGCCACGATAGCGCATGCTGTCGAACAGGTCGCTGCGACTGCTGGTTTCGCCCAGGGTCAATTGTCCCTGCCAGGCGGGCAGTGAGCGCTGCAGGGTGGTCTCTTGCGGCTGCCAGTGGGTCGCCTCGCCGCTGCTTTGGCGCAGGGTGGCACGCTGACGCAGGCGCCAGTGACCAAGATTGCCACCGCCCTGCAGGCTGGCAAACCCCTGGTGCTGTTGCGTGGTCGCTGTCTGGTAACGATACAGATTGGTCTGGTAATCGAGACGTAGCGCGGGAATGCCTGGGTCCAGCTGCTCGGTGGCGAGCGCGCGCATCCGCACGCTGCGTAACAGCGCCTGTGGCACGTGTAACTGCAGTGTCAGGCTCTCGCTCTCATACTGCCAGTCGATCTGTGGATGCAGGGTCTGGAGCGATACACAGGTGGTCGCCGTCGGGGGTGTCGCTAACAACGTCTGACCGGTGGCGGGCAGGGCATCGACGCGCAGCGGTAGCGCCTGTAACAGGTCCGCATCCAGACAGGGCTGCAATCGGCCTTGGTCGTTGAGGGCAAAGCGGATCTGATGCCGCCCCAGGTGACGTTCGTTGAGCTGTACATCCAGCGCATAGCGCCCCGGCGGCAGTGTATCTTCCGCATGCAACGGCAGCAGGCCGCCAAACTGCATAAAGGCGCTGTCGAATTCGGTGGTGGCCAGCAACGGCATCATCCATAGCCCGCCGACCAGCCCCCCGAGGTGGGTCCATCGGTTGCGCGTCAATACATCACGGACAGATGCCGGTTGTATCACCATATCAGTGACCTACTGGCCGTTGGTGGACCACCTGGGCACCGTAGTCATCAATCGTGCGGTAATGCACCTGACGCAACGGCTGGCTGTCCGGCAGGGTGTGTTGCAGGCTGGCAAACGGGGCCAGCATCTCGACTGCCAACGGGGTGCGCTGTTGCCGTGCGTTCTCGCCTTCCAACTGGCTCAGCGTGATGTGATAGGGCGACGGATTGTGCAGCGTCAGGGTGTGGCCCTGCTGGCGGGCCTGCAATTGACCCGCCGCCTGCTGCGCATTACCTGGCAGTGAGGCCGGACGGTAGAACAGCTTGATGCGCGAGCGGATCGCCATCTGCAGGTAGTTCTGTGTACCGGCCGCCGGCTTGGGCGGAATATCCAG
This sequence comes from Aeromonadaceae bacterium, assembly GCA_041911695.1. Taxonomy (GTDB): domain Bacteria; phylum Pseudomonadota; class Gammaproteobacteria; order Enterobacterales; family Aeromonadaceae; genus Pseudaeromonas. Next base: position 9,912 of record JAYROM010000003.1, on the reverse strand, counting down.
CACATTTAGCCAGAACAGGCTCTCGCGATCCGAGGGCAATGCGCTCAGCCCCTGTTGACTGATGCGCAGCGACTGGCCCTGCTGGGGGGCCAGCCGAAACACCGGCGGCAACAGCACGAATGGCGCCCGGCTGTTTTCCGGCCGCGCGTCAACTGTGCCGTCATCCACCCAGGCTTGCACCAGTGCCGGATGGTCGGCCTTGTTGACCAGCGCCACCGCGACCTCGCGGGCCTGTGCTGGATAGATCACCCGCGTGGTCTGGATCACTACGCTGGCCTGTGCCGGCAGGAGCAGGCACAGGGTCAGCAGTGCGGTCAGCGCGCGGCGAGCGGAACGGACCCTCATCAGGGATAGACAATGGTGAAATAGGTACTGGCGGCTACGGCCCCTGCGGTGGCGTTACCTGCACTTGAATAGTATTCAACGAAGTAGTGTAAATCGCCGGCGCTATCCTCTCCGATAGGAACCAGTTTGCTGCCATTTTGTTCCGCAAGCGAGGTACCATTCAGGTTAATCGTGTCGCCATCAGCATTTAGCAGACGTAAGGCGATGTTACTGCCACCATTACTGGCATCGCTGTTTTTCAGTGTCCCATCAGCATGTACAGCCCCGGCCACCGGTTCGAAATAGAGACCAATCTCTTCGTTATTGCAACCATTAAGGCGAATACTAAAAGGCGTTCTGCCTGCCCAATGATTCCCTAGTCCGAATGCATCGGTGCTCACCGAAGGCAGGGCCACTGTTTTATGTTGGTCTGCAGTGCTCACATAACAAGTGGTGGTCGTGATATTACCGGTAAAAGCAATTTCGCCATCATAAGCCTGTGCAGGCAAGGCAGCGGCAAGTAACAGGGACAACAGGGCGGAACGCCGGAGCGTACGGGTCATCTCGGGTCTCCTCGGGGTTGTCTGCCGGTCTCGGCACCGCATTGGCTGCGATCGCTGGCCGAAAGGCAGGGCTGTTAAAATGAAAAACAAGGAATCAAACGAATCTTGCTCATCATGCCGGATGACATCATGATTACCATGACCTTTGCCCGAATCTGCGCATAACAGGATGACAACATTCTGCGGACGTGATCGGCAGCAGGGTGTATCGTATCCGTGGATTATCTGCTGGGGGGCGACCATGCGCGGCCTCAACTACCACCACCTCTACTATTTCTGGGTCACCGCTCGATTGGGCAGCCTGCGCGCGGCTGCCCAACGCCTGCATCTGGCGCCACAGACCATGAGCGATCAAATTCGTTTGCTGGAAGAGCGCCTGCACCATCAGTTATTTGAACGCCAGGGGCGGCGCTTGGTGCTGACGGTGGAGGGGCACCAGGTGTTTGCCTATGCCAGCCGGATGTTCGCCATCGGTGAGGAGCTGGCGTCGCTGTTTGATGGCAAACGGCAGGGCAGCTGGCCGGCATTGCGGCTAGGGATCACCGATGCGTTGCCCAAGCGACTGGTGCAGCAGTGGTTATCGCCGCTGTTTACGGTGCAACCGATGTTGCGCCTGAGTTGTCAGGAGGGGCCGGTGATGCGCCTGCTCGGCCAGCTCGGCGTCCATGAGCTGGATGCGGTGCTCTCCGAAGTGGCCTATAGCGCCGGCTTGGATGTGCAGGCCCGCAGCTATCCGCTGTTGCGCTCGCCGGTGGCGTTTTATGTCACCCCAGAGTTGGCGGCGAAGAGCGATCTGCCGTTTCCTGAATCGCTCGGGGCACTGCCATTGCTGCTGCCGGACCCAGACCATCCGTTACATGCCCAGTTGCTGGGCTGGCTACACGATCAAGGCATCACGCCATGGATCCGTGCCGAAGTGCGTGATAGCGGCCTGATGCAGGTGATGGCCGAGGCGGGGGATGGCGTGATGCCGGCGCCGGCCTATCTGGCCAGCATGCTGGCGCGCCATCAGACCCTGCAATTGCTCGGTGAGTGCGACGATCTGCACAGCGAAGTGTTCCTGATCCTGCCCGGTCAACGCAACCCGCATCCGGCGGCCGAGTACCTGCTCAAACCGTTACGCCCGGAGACGGCCGCCAGCTAGCACATCATCCGTTATTTGTTCTCTGTTATCCGGCGCCCGGGCCGGTGCACATAAGTTGCATCGGGGTTGCCTATTTTCTCGCCGATCTGATAACCCCTGTCTAAGCTTGAGGGCAAGTCGCGCTGCGGACAGGCCGCAGCCGGTAACGGAGGCGGCAAGATGACAGATTCCCTTTATTTCCCTGGTGCAGAGGTGGTCGCGCAGGCCACGGTGCAGGAGTATGAGGCGCTGTATCGCTATTCGGTCGAACAGCGTGAGGCCTTCTGGGCCGAACAGGCCGCTCAGCTGGAGTGGTATACCCCGTGGCATACCGTGTTGGATGCACGCCAGCCGCCGTTTTATCAATGGTTCGTCGGTGGCGAGATCAACATCGTGCATAACGCCATCGACCGCCATCTGCGTGGCGCTACCCGTAACAAGCTGGCGATTATCTGGGAGAGCGAGAAGGGGCAGGTGCGTTCGTTCTCCTACCATGCCCTCAATCGCGAAGTGTGCCAGTTTGCCAATGTGCTCAAGAGCATGGGGGTGCATCGTGGCGACATTGTCACCATCTATATGCCGCAGATCCCGGAACTGGTATTTGCCATGCTGGCTTGTGCCAAGATCGGCGCCGCGCACTCGGTGGTCTATGGCGGCTTCTCGGTCGAGGCGCTGGCCGCGCGGATCGAGGATGCCGACAGCCGGGTGCTGATCACCGCCGATGGCGGCTTCCGCCGTGGCAAACCGACCGATCTCAAGTCGATTGCCAATGAGGCGATGCAGCGCTCGCCGAGTATCGAAGTCTGTATCACGGTGCGCAATAACGGGCTGGACGTGGTGATGGAGAGCGAGCGCGACTTCTGGTACCACGATCTGCAGGCGTTGCCGATTGCCAGTCCGCGCTGTGACACCGAGGTGATGTCGTCGGAAGATATCCTGTTTATCCTCTATACCTCGGGGACCACGGGCAAGCCGAAGGGGTTGGTGCATACCCACGGCGGCTATGCGGTCTATACCTCGACCACCCATCGCATGGCGTTTGATATCAAGCCGGAAGATCGCTGGTGGTGTGCCGCCGACCCGGGCTGGATCACTGGTCACAGCTATATGGTGTATGGCCCGCTGATCAATGGCGCCACCCTGATCATGTATGAAGGGGCACCGAATTACCCGTACCCCAATCGCTGGTGGCAGATGGTGGAGAAGTATGGGGTCAGCATCCTCTATACCTCGCCGACCGCGATCCGTGGCCTGATGCGCTTCGGCGACCGCTGGCCGAGCCGGCATGACCTCAGCACCCTGCGCCTGCTCGGTTCGGTCGGTGAGCCGATTAACCCTGAGGCTTGGCGTTGGTATCACAGCGTCATCGGCGGGGGCCGCTGCCCGATCATTGACACCTGGTGGCAGACCGAAACCGGTGGCTTCATGATCTGTCCGCTGCCGATCACGCCGCTCAAACCAGGTTCCGCCTGTCAGCCGTTCTTTGGCAATGAGGTCGGCGTGGTCGACGATCAAGGCCAGGAGGTGCCGGCCGGCGAGGAGGGCAAGCTGGTGATCAAGAACCCGTGGCCGGGGATGGCGCGCACCATCTTCCGCGACCCACAGCGCTATGCCGAGCTGTACTGGGGCGATTATCAGGCGCAGGGTTGGTACAAGGCCGGTGACAGTGCCAAGCGCGATGTCGATGGCTATTACTGGATCATTGGGCGCATGGACGAGGTGCTGAAAGTTTCCGGCTACCGGTTGGGGACGGCTGAGATCGAGAGTGCGCTGGTTAGCCATAATGCGGTCACTGAGGCAGCGGCGATTGGCTTGCCGCACGAACTCAAGGGTACCGGCATTCATACCTATGTGTTGTTGCGCGAGGGGCTGGTCGGTGACAAGCATCTGGAGAGTGAACTCAAGGAGCATGTGGCGCGTGAGCTGGGCCGGATTGCTACCCCAGAGAGCGTGCATTTTGTCACCAGCCTGCCGAAGACCCGCTCGGGCAAAATTATGCGCCGGGTACTGAAAGCGCGCGCCTTGGGGCAGGATGAAGGGGATCTGTCGACGTTGGAAGAATAACCTGTTGTGCGTTTCACTTTTGCCGGTAGAGATGACGCTGCCGGCAAAGGTTTTCTGTCCGCCCGGGCGGACAACCGACAGGAATAATCGATATTCGTTAGGCTGGCGTTTAGGCGAATTGCTCGAAAAATCAGCATGCCTCTTGGCTTATGGACGCTTAAAGGACTACACTACCCAGGTCACGTTTTTGCGTGCGGCCGGGATGTTTTTGCGGTATCGGGTAGGCTGATGCTGTCCCGCGTTTCGGCGAGTAACGGGTAAATACTGGCATACCTTGCATTGATGCAGGGTGGAACCACAAGAGGCAAAATGATGAAAAAAACAGCAATCGCAGTGGCCCTCGGTGGCCTGTTTATGATGGCGTCCGCTCAGGCTGCCCCGCAAGACAATACTTGGTATGCAGGCGGCAAGCTGGGTTGGTCCAACTATCAGGTTGGCAAGAAGGACGTTTCCAACGCCTTCACTAGCTATGACATCACCCGTCACGATAGCGTGGGCGGTGGTCTGTACGCTGGTTATCAGTTCAACCAGTACCTGGGTCTGGAAGGTGGTTACGACTACCTGGGCAACCTCAAGTACTCCGCTACCCCGTCTTCTGACGACACCTTCCGCACTCAGGGTGTCTCCCTGGCGGCCAAGCTGGGTTACGAAATCGCGCAGGGCGTAGACCTGTACGGTAAGGCCGGTGGCTTCGGTTACTTCAGTAAGGGCGAAGGCAAGTCTGACAACGGCCTGTCTCCGTTGCTGGCTGTCGGCACCGAACTGGCGCTGAACCGTGATTGGGCTGCCCGTCTGGAATACCAGTGGGTTGCCAACATCGGCGACAAGGCGAAGGAAGGCTTCAAGCCGGACAACGGCCTGCTGAGCGTCGGTGTGAACTACCGTTACGGTCAGGTTGATGATGTGGTAGCTGCCCCGGCTCCGGCCCCGGCGCCTGCTCCGGCACCTGCCCCGGTCACCGTGACCAAGGACTTCAACCTGTCCTCTGACGTGCTGTTCGACTTCAACAAGGCGACCCTGAAGCCGTCCGGCACCAAGGCACTGACCGAACTGTTCGGCCAGCTGCAGGCTGAAACCCCGAAGGATGGCTCTGCCCTGGTTATCGGTTATACCGACCGTCTGGGTTCCGACAAGTACAACAAGGCACTGTCTGAAAAGCGTGCTCGTACTGTCGCTGACTTCCTGGTTCGTAAGGGCTTCCCGTCTGAGAAGATCTCCGTTGAAGGTCGTGGCGAAGCCAACCCGGTTACCGGCACTTCTTGTGATGGTCTGAAGGCCAAGAAGAAGCTGATCAGCTGCCTGGCTCCGGATCGTCGCGTGACCATCGAAGTCACCGGCACCAAGGAAGTTCAGCAGTAATCTGCTAACGCCTGATGCGTTCAAACGCCAGCCTCCGGGCTGGCGTTTTCATTTCTGCTCGTTCATCCGTTCTGCTGCGGCTTTTACTTCTGCGCCAGTGCTGGCTAGACTTCGCACCTCACTCCCTGTTGCCTTGGGCCTTTCATCATGACATTCCACGCTTTTGCCCTTGCGCCGAGCCTGTTAGCCAGCCTGCCTGCCGAGGTGCGCACCCCGACCCGCATCCAGCAACTGGCGATTCCAGCTGTGCTGGCGGGCCGCGACCTGCTGGCGTTGGCGCAGACCGGCAGCGGCAAGACGTTGGCGTTCGGGCTACCACTGCTGCAGCAACTCGACCCGGCGCAGCCCACGGTGCAGGGACTGGTGCTGGTGCCGACCCGCGAGCTGGCGGCACAGATCAGCCGTGATCTGGCGGCCGGTGCCGCAGCGCAGGGGCTGGCGTTGGTCACCCTGTGTGGCGGGGTCGAGCAGGCGGCGCAACAGGCACAATTGGCGCAGGGGCCGCAACTGCTGGTCGCGACCCCGGGCCGGTTGCGCGACCTGCTGGCGCAACAGGTGTTGACCCTGAATGCGCTGCGTCATCTGGTGCTCGACGAGGCGGATCGCCTGTTGGAGATGGGCTTCTGGCCGGATATTCAGGCCCTGTTGGCGCAGATGCCGACCCACCGCCAGACGGTGCTGTGTACCGCCACCCTGCCGGATGCGCTGGCAAGCCTGGCTGGCAGCCTGTTGCATGACCCATTGCGCGTCGAGGCCGATCCGGTCAACAGCGTGGTCAGCGAGATCGACGAGCAGCTCTATCTGGTGAATAAAAGCAGCAAGGTGCCGGCGCTGATCCAGCTGCTTAAGACCCATGACTGGTCACAGGTGCTGGTGTTTATCAGTGCACGCGATCAGGTGGATGCGGTGACCAAGAAGCTGGCCAAGGCCGGACTCGCGGTGGCGGCGCTGCATGGCGACAAGGAGCAGGCGGTGCGCGAGCAGGTGCTGGCTGATTTCCAGCAGGGTAAATTGCGGGTGCTGGTGGCCACCGATCTGCTGGCGCGCGGCATCCATATCGAGGCGCTGCCGGTGGTGATTAATCTGGATCTGCCGCCCAGCGCTCCCGTCTATGTGCATCGCATTGGCCGTACCGCGCGGGCCGGACGGACTGGGCTGGCGCTCTCCCTGGTCTGCCATGGTGACAACGAGGCGCTAGGTGCCATCCGCACGCTCACTGGTCGCCCGTTACCCCTCGACACCTTGACCGATTTTCCGGTCACCGACGTGCCGGCGAGCGGCACCAGCAAGCGTCCGCCGCGTGACAAGCAGGCCAACCGCCGCACCGCCAGCAAGCGCAGCATCAAGCAGTTCCAGCGCAAGGGCTGAGCCTGCACCGCCTCTAGCGCAGGCTGGCGGCCAACGCGCGCATCTGCTCGCGCAGCCAGCACTGTGCTGGCTGGCGATCCTGCAACGGATGCCAGACGCAGTTCAGATGATAGGCCGGCATCTCCGCCGGTAACTGCACCGGCCGCAGCCGGCCATTCCCGCACAACAGATCTGCCACCCGTTGTGGCAGCACCAGCAGGTGGTCGCTCTGGCTGACAATCGCTGCCGCCGACATATAGCTCTGGCTGTTGACCGGAATCGTGCGCTGCAGCCCCTGAGTGGCCAGATACTGATCGACAATTGACTCACGGGTGCCGAGTGGCGAGTGGAACACATGCGGTGTGGTGATGAGCTCGTGCAGGCTCAACTGCTCGCCAATCTGCGGATGGTCAGTGCGCACCAGCGCGACCAGCGGTTCGGTGAGCCAGGTTTCGCGGCTCAGGTGGCCGGGTACCGACATATACTCATCAAAGCCGAGCACCAGATCGATGGCACCGCTGGCCAGTTCGGCCTCCGGCACCGTATCGCGCAGGATCAGGATTTCAATCTGCACCCCGGGGGCACACTGGCGCAGGCGGGCAATCAGCGGCGGGATCAGCACACACTCGACGTAATCGGTGGTGCTGATGCTAAACCTCCGCGTCGAGGTGGCCGGGTCAAAGCGCGGCTCCTCGCTGAACTGCTGCTCGAGCAGCTGCAAGGCCTGACGTACCGCGCCATGCAGGCTCAGTGCGCGCGGGGTCGGCTGCATGCCTTGCGGCGTGCGCACCAGCAGCGGGTCATCAAAGCCCTGGCGCAGGCGGTTGAGCGCATGGCTCATTGCCGGTTGGCTGATAAACAGCTGGCTGGCGGCGCGGGTGACACTGCGGTGCGTCATCAGGGCGTCAAATGCCAGCAGCAGATTGAGATCGAGTTGATGCAGTTTCATCGTATTTATTCGTTTCGTGCATGGGGCAATAAATACTATTCATTTGATGGATGATGAGGCAAGTTTCTACACTGCGCACTATCAGAATCGCCTGCGCTGATCACCGGTAGCCTATGCTGCTGGCGGGGTGCAGCCAGTTCATCCAACCCAGTGGTGGGCTTATGCCCGCCTGTTGCCGCTTTTCTGGCAGTCAAGGCTGCCAGTGCGAGGAGTCTGTAATGAGCACATTGTTGAACACCCTGCCTGCCGCCGATGGTTTCTTTATGCCCGCCGAGTGGGCGCCGCAACAGGCGGTGTGGATGATTTGGCCGTTCCGCCCGGACAACTGGCGTGAAGCGGGCCAGTTCGCGCAGACCACGTTTGCTGCGGTGGCCGATGCCATCGGTGGTGCCACCCCGGTGTTTATGGGGGTGCCGGCCCAGTTTATGGATCAGGCCCGCGCCATCATGCCAGCGCATGTCAACTTGGTGGAGATGAACAGCGATGACTGCTGGGCGCGTGATACCGGGCCGACCGTGGTGATCAACGCTGCGGGTGAATGCCGCGCGGTGGATTGGGGCTTCAATGCCTGGGGCGGCTTCAACGGCGGTCTCTATCATCCGTGGAACCAGGACGAGCTGGTGGCTGGCCAAATGGCCGCGCAGCACGGCTTTGCCTGCTACAAGGCACCGCTGATTCTGGAAGGCGGCTCGATCCATGTCGATGGCGAAGGCACCTGCCTGACCACCGCCGAGTGTCTGCTCAATGCCAACCGCAACCCGCACCTGAGCAAGGCGCAGATCGAGCAGCACCTGCGCGACTATCTGAACATCAGCAAGGTGATCTGGCTGGAAGAGGGGGTCTATCTGGATGAGACCGACGGCCACATCGACAACATGTGCTGTTTCGCCCGTCCGGGCGAGGTGATCCTGACCTGGACCGACGATCAGCATGACCCGCAGTATGCGCGCTCCAAGGCCGCGTTGGAGGTGCTGGAAAACACCACCGATGCACAGGGCCGCAAGCTGAAAATTTGGCTGATCCCGCAACCGGGCCCGCTGTTCTGCAGCGAGGAAGAGGCGCAAGGCGTGGTTGACGGCAGCGGCGTCCCGCGTGATTCCGGTCATCGTCTGGCTGGTTCCTACGTCAACTTCCTGATCACCAACGACCGTATCGTTTACCCGCTGCTTGACTCGGCCACCGACGATCTGGCGCAAGCCAAGCTGGAAGAGATCTTCCCTGCGCACACCGTGGTGGGTGTGCCGGCGCGTGAGATCCTGCTGGGTGGCGGCAATATCCACTGCATCACCCAACAGATCCCGTCGGGCCAATAATCGCCTCGGCCATCACCGCGCTGTCTGCCCGGCTGAGTAGACAGCGCCACCCCCTTACCGTTTGCAGGAGGTCAGCATGATTGAAGTGACCGAAGTGTCTATTGCCGAGTTGCGTCAGGCGCTCGAATCCGGCCGTACCACCGCGGTGGAGCTGGTCAACGCCTATCTGGCACGTATTGCCGCCTATGATGGCCCGGAGACGGCCACCAAGCTGAATTCCGTCGTGGTGCGTAACCCCGATGCGCTGAAAGAGGCCGAGGCCTCGGATGCCCGCCGTGCGCGCGGCGAGACGCTGAGCCCGCTGGATGGCATCCCTTACACCGCCAAGGACAGCTATCTGGTCAAGGGGCTGACCGCCGCCTCTGGCAGCCCGGCGTTCAAGGATCTGGTCGCCCAGCGCGACGCCTTTACCATCGAGCGGCTGCGTGCCGCCGGTGCTATCTGCCTGGGCAAAACCAATATGCCGCCGATGGCCAATGGCGGCATGCAGCGCGGCGTCTATGGCCGCGCCGAGAGCCCCTACAACGCTGATTACCTGACCGCCCCGTTTGCCTCCGGCTCCTCCAACGGTGCCGGTACCGCCACCGCCGCCAGCTTCGCCGCCTTTGGTCTGGCGGAAGAGACCTGGTCGAGCGGCCGGGGTCCTGCCTCCAACAACGGCCTGTGTGCCTATACCCCGTCCCGTGGCGTGATTTCGGTGCGTGGCAACTGGCCCCTGACCCCGACCATGGACGTCGTCGTGCCCTATGCCCGCACCATGGCCGATCTGCTGGAAGTGCTGGATGTGGTGGTCGCCGACTATGCCGAGACTCGTGGTGATCTCTGGCGTATGCAGCCCTGGGTCAATCTGCCCAAAGCCTCCGAAGTGCG
>JAYROM010000002.1:0-9187 GCA_041911695.1 Aeromonadaceae bacterium | reverse complement strand
GAAATTCCAGGGAGTTGGGACGGATTACCTGAAAAACTATCTGGCGTGGTTCCGGGTCTACAACCAAGAGCCCAACAGTGCGAAATCCTGGTTATCTGGTGGGGTCAAAATTCTGAACAACACGTAAAGGGAACAGCGCCGTCAAGCCGGGTATCAATATTCCGCTGCGAGTGAAAGATGATATTGTCGGCGTGTTAGGGTTGACCGGAGATCCGGATCAATTACAACAATATGGCGGGCTGGTGGCCAAAATTGCCGAGATGATTATCGAACAGTCAATCATGCAGCAATCCATCGAACAAAACTCACGACTGCGCGAAGAGTTGGCATTAAGTCTGATCAGAAATAAAACCTACTCCAGTAATATCATCGATCTGTCGCAAACGCTCGATGTGGCGTTGGACAAACCCCGCCTGGCGATTGTTGGTGAGGTGGGTAGTGGCCAATTAGGGGTGTCGACCGCCATTTCAGAATTGAAGAACCTGTTGGCGCATATCGTCGATTTAACCAATAACGATTTGATCGCCATCGTGTCACTGACTGAAATCGTGATTCTCAAGTCATTAAAACCACGTACGACCATCAGTGACTTTGCACAACTAAAGGACAAGTACATTGAGCTGGCCGGCAAGATCCATGCATCCTTAGGCATCACCATCAATTTTGCGATCGGCAATTATGTTGAAGGGGAGGGCGGATTATGTGAGTCCTATCAGACGGCCAAATCAACGTTAAAGGTGGGCAAGAAGCGCCTGACTGCAGCCTCCTGCTTTAGCTACTTTGAGCTGGAGTTTCCGGTGCTGGTTGATGCACTGGGTTCGGGTTGGCAGGGCAAGCGCTTTCTGGAGCCGATTCAGAAACTAAAAGCCAAGGATACCAATGGCTGCCTGTATAAGACGCTGGTGTGCTGGTTTAGTCACAATACCTCGGCCAATTTGACGGCTGAGCAGCTGTATATCCATCGCAACACGTTGGAATATCGACTAAAGCGGATTTTCGAGATCACCGGTTTTGATCTGAGCGTGTTTGAACATCGACTGATGCTGTATGTGTCGCTACAGCTGGATGTCGAGTAAGCCTAAACGCAGACGAAGACGCAGGGCCGTTGTGCGCAGGTGTGTCATGTGGGGTACAGAAAAGCACAGAAAAGCACAAAAAAGTACAGAAGCGCACAAAAGAACACGGCGGGTGTGTCCCCGCCGTGAGTGCGTAAGAAACCAGGGAGTGTTACTCGGTAATCAGTTGGTATTCGTCGCGCAGGATGTCGATGATTTCCTGCTTCGGGTTGTCACTGATGGTCAGCGGCTGGCCGATGATCTTCTCGGCGATGCCGACATAAGTGCGGGAGATATCCATCATCACCTCAACCGGCAGAGCGTGGCCCTTGGCCAGTGCCATGCGCTCTGGCATCCGATCCTTGTTCAGCAGGACGTCGGCATCCAGGTTCTTCAACAGCCACTGGCGGAAGCCTTCCTTGGATTGTTCGACGATTTCGCCCTGACGGTAGGCCGCGCCTTCCCAGATACGTGAGCTGTCTGGGGTACCGACTTCATCCATATAGATCAGTTGGTCATTGCCCGCCGCATCCTTGACATAACCAAACTCGAATTTGGTATCAACAAAGATCTCATCCAGACCGGCCAGGGTATCGCTGATCAGGTTGAACCCTTCTTTCAGCAGCTTTTCGTACAGGTCGATATCAGCCGGTTGTTGGAAGTTGAAGGCCTGATAGTGACGTTCGATATCGGCACGCGAGATATTGACATCATCCGCTTCCGGCACGCCGTCCAGCCCCTTCATGATGCCCTTGGTCGACGGGGTGATCAGAATTTCCGGCAGCTTCTGCTCCTTGGCCAGCCCTTCCGGCAGGGTGATACCACAGAAGTCACGTTCGCCCTTGCTATAGGCACGCCACATGGAGCCGGTGATGTACTGGCGGGCGATGGCTTCGATCATCACCGGGCGAGCTTTCTGCACGATCCAGACGAACGGATGCGGGATGTCCAGGATGTGGCTGTCAGCCAAACCATGCTGCTTGAACAGCTTGAACCAGTGGCTGGAGATGGCATTGAGTGCGGCACCCTTGCCCGGTACGCCATTCAGGCCATTCTCCCCGTGCCAGATGCAGTCAAAGGCGGAGATACGGTCACTGATGACCATGATTGCCAGTGGGGTATCGGCCGGAACCTTGTAGCCCTTTTCCTTAATCAGACGCGCGCTGTCTTCCGCGGTTAACCAATAGACGCTACGTACTTTGCCAGAGTGGACTGGCTTATCGGTGCGGATGGGCAGGTTGTCATTTACGGCCAGGACTTTGTCTGCAAGATTCATCAAGGTATTCCTTTTCTCGTTGACGCATGGGACTGCGGCGGATTCTAGCAGAAATGTGCGCAGGCAACAGCCGCAAAGGCAAACGTTTGATTCTGGTGCGGTCGCGTCTAAGCGGCACTGATCGGGGGGCCCTTACGTTGAAAACGCCTTGTTACGTCGAGCCCCAGGGTACATAGCTCAGTGATATTGACTAAAAATGGCCGCTCCGATACGAGCAATCGCCTGATTACTCCGGGCCATGCTGGCTTTGGTCTGGGTGATATAGATGCTGATTACCAGCGGTTGGCGTTTTGGTGGCCACACCACTGCAACTATCGAGCGGGAGCCGTAACCACCTGCGCCGGTCTTGTCTCCAATGATCCAACCAGCAGGCAAGACGGAACGAAGCAGCGCGTCAGCAACCTTGTCATCCTTCATCCATTGACCTAACTGAGTTTTGGATGTGGCGGATAACGTGTCCCCTAGCACCAACTTCGCGATGGTGTGACTCATGCTAATCGGCGTTGATGTATCTCGCAGATCTCCCGGAACGGCTTCATTTAACGTAGGTTCAGTACGATCCGAGCGCGTAACGAGATCATTCATCCCGCGCAAGAATGTTGTCAGCCCTTGAGGGCCGCCAATATGGTCGAATACCAAGTTGGCTGCTGTATTGTCGCTGTAACTGACTGCTGCAGCACAGAGTTCGCCAAGCGTCATTGTATTTGGCTGGATGCGGTCTTTTGTAACGGGCGAATAATCAACCAGTTTTGATTGATCGAAAGAGACCTTGTCACCAAGGGTTGAGTGACCATGGTCCACGTTTGCCAGCAAGGCGGCGCACGATAGCACCTTGTGCGTGCTATTGATTGGGAAGCGTTCGTTGCCGCGATAATTTCGCATCGAATTGTCTTTGGCATCGAACACGACAAACCCGATGCGAGCCTGTAGGCTGGATTCCTCCTGTTTGACTGTATTTATTAGCGGATCCTGATTTTCCGCGAGGGCAGACAGTGGATAGATGCAGGTGCCTAAAGTCAAAGCAAGCAGCACGTTCTTAATCATATTATTAACCATAGAAAATGAAGGGCGTCAGGATGCTGCCCGGATGAATCCATAATCACAAGTTACGTTGTGTAACGGTTCAATTTTTGGTGTGAATCGCCAGCAGTGATCCAGCCCATGGCCGATCAAATAGAAAAACCCGACTTCACGGGCGGTTTGGCGCAGCAGCGCCAGCTGTGTTGCTCTTTGCTCATCTGTGCCCAGTAGCGCTTCCAGATTGATGATAGGGAGCCGGGTCTCTTTCAGCGCAGCATTCTCCGTTCAGTGTGGACTCATCAGGTGTGAGCTTCTCGCGAAGGGGTGCATGTTACGATTCGGTACAAGTGTGAAAAAGAAACCAATACTCAGTAGCTATGCCAATAATTGGAATATGATTCTGAGTTGTTTCAATTTTGCAGTGAACTATCGGTGTGAAAGCGATTAAGGCGGTAAAGTCTTCGCCATCCTGACAACAGATGATTGACGCCAACATTGACCGTGCGTGGAAGTTGGGCTGCGCGCCTAAGCAAGCCAATTCGCGCTCAATTGTCTGTTTCTAATATGTTTTCCGACTCAGGTTTTGTTACCTGCATTGTCTTGTTACTCACTCTTTTACTCCTTCACCCCGCGCTTGTTGTATCCATGCGAACCAAACACGTACTTGTCCGGCTGTGGTTAACAATAGTTATACAACTTCCCTTTTTTTGTATAACAGCTATAAATGAATGAAGAGTTATACAAAGAGTGCAGTCATGTACAAGATTTCAGTCAGTATCTGGCCTTGCCAGTGGGGTCGGCAAGTGCGGTTTGATGCCGGCCCTCTGGCTCACGGCCCTCTGGCACTCGGCCCAATGGCATCCCGTGCTGTGTATGTCAGCCGCCAAGGTCCGCTAGGCGCAGGCGAGCCGACGGTGAGCCTTGGCATCGAATTGAGTGTTGCATCATCAGGAGCGTCCATATGAGCACATCGCTAAGCCGCTTTGTTGCCCTGTACCAGCAGTTGGACTTGCAGCAACTTCATCGGTTGCCGGAGGTTTACGCCGATGAGGTGGTTTTTATCGATCCCGCACATCGTATCGAGGGGCTGCCGGCGCTACATGACTACTTCACCGCCATGTATCGACACCTGGCGTATTGCCGCTTCGAGATAGTGAGTCAGCAACAACAGGGAACGCAGGCGTGGCTCGGTTGGGTGATGACCTTCTCTCATCCCCGGTTGGCTGCAGGTCAGCCGATCCGGGTCGAGGGGGCGACGCGACTGGAGTTCGATCCCACGGGCAAGGTGATGGTGCACCGGGACTATTTTGATCTGGGCGCCATGCTCTATGAGCAGTTGCCCCTGCTGGGGCCGCTGGTGCGTCTAATCAAGGGGAGGCTGGGGTCATGAGTCGACGAGTGCTGATCACCGGCGCCAGCTCGGGGTTGGGTCGACAACTGGCGTTAGATTATCAGCATGCCGGTTGGCAGGTATGGGGCTGTGGCCGTGGTGTGCAGCGGCTGGAGCAACTAGCGCAAGCGGGGATTATCCCTCTGGCCTTCGATACGCGGGATCGGGCTGCCCTGGCGGGGGTAGCCAAGCAGTTGCCACCGCTGGATCTGCTGATCCTCAATGCCGGCACCTGCGAATATATGGCACTCGACAATGGCTTTGATGGCGAGCTGTTTGCCCGGGTTATCGAGACTAATCTGATCGCGACCGGTCTGGCGCTGGAGGCCTTCTTGCCCCTTTTGTCGCGTGGCGCGCGGCTGGCGATTGTCAGCTCTTCGGTCAGCTGGTTGCCACTGCCCAAGGCCGAGGCGTATGGCGCCTCCAAGGCGGCGCTTGATTATCTGGCTGCAACGTTGCGTCTTGATCTGCAGGCCAAAGGGGTGGGCGTCACCCTGGTCCGGCCCGGTTTTGTGCAGACGCCTTTAACGGCCAAGAATGCGTTTCCCATGCCCTGTTTGGTGTCAGTCACTGAGGCTTCGCGCATCATCCGTGCCGGACTGGACGTCGGTCAGCACCAGATTCACTTTCCCCGCCGTTTTATCTGGCTACTACGCCTGCTCGGCGGCTTGCCGGTGAGTTGGTGGCTGCGCCTTGGCCGCTCGCTGTTGTTGAAAAGAGGCCCGTTATGAAGAAAAAAATAGCCATCATCGGCTCCGGCATTTCGGGGCTCACCGTCGGCTTTCTGCTACATCGCCTGCATGACATTACCTTATTCGAGGCGGCACCTGTACTGGGCGGGCATACGGCCACCGTCGATGTGACACAGGAGGGGCGTAACTATGCCGTCGATACCGGTTTTATCGTGTTTAACGATCGTACCTACCCGAACTTTCAGAAACTGCTGGCGCGAATTGGCGTGGCGAGCCAGCCGGCTGAGATGAGCTTTTCGGTCAAGAGTCCCGCAGGGCTGGAATACAACGGCCACAATCTCGATACGCTGTTTGCCCAGCGCAGTAATTTGCTGAGTCCGCGCTTTTATCGCTTTGTGGCCGAGATCCTGCGCTTTAATCGGCAGGCACGAACTTGGTTGGCCAGTCACGCTTCGACCGGGTTGACGTCAGGTGAGGTGGTACCCGCAGCGCACGCCGAGCAGACCTTGGGGGCGTTTCTACAAGCCGGTGGATTTAGTGACTATTTTGCCCGTCACTACATACTGCCCATGGGGGCGGCCATCTGGTCCTCGACGTTGGCAGACATGCGTGCCTTTCCTCTCGGTTTTTTCCTGCGCTTTTTCCAGAATCACGGCCTGCTGGATGTGGCCAATCGTCCCCAGTGGTACGTGATCCCGGGGGGTTCGCGAGAGTATCTTGGGCCGCTGACCGCAGACTGGCAGCAGCAGATCCGGTTGGCATGTCCGGTGCTGAGCGTCCGGCGCCTAGCCGATGGGGTGGTGATCCAGAGCCGGGAGGGCGAGGCGCATTTTGACGAGGTGATCCTGGCCTGTCATAGCGATCAAGCCTTGCGGCTACTTCAAGATGCCAGTGCACGGGAACAGGCCATTCTCGGCGCCATGCCCTATCAGGCCAACGAGGTTTGGTTACATACCGATATGAGTTGTCTGCCGACCCGGCGCAAAGCATGGGCCAGCTGGAACTATCAGCTCGACGTCGATGAGCAGGCCCGTCCGCTGGTGAGCTACAACATGAATATTTTGCAAGGGCTGGACTCTCCAGCCCCCTTTTGTGTCAGCCTCAATCCTGCGGGCAAGGTGGATGAGCGCCAGGTGTTACGCCGCTTCGTCTACGACCATCCGGTATTTACACTGGCCTCTATTCAGGCGCAGCAGGCCAGAGCGGACATCTGCGGTCAGGGGCATACCCATTTTTGCGGGGCCTACTGGTACAACGGTTTTCATGAGGATGGGGTGCGCAGTGCGCTGGATGTGGCGGAACGATTCGGAGCCACGCTATGAACGCCGCAAACCCCATTAGCGCCATTTGGCAGGGGGCGGTACGCCATCGCCGTTTTGCCCCCAGAGCCCATGCTTTCTCCTACACCCTGTTTATGTTGGGGCTGGATTTGGATGAGGTCGAGACGCTTGGATTCGGTCACGGGCGTTGGTTCGGCATCGAGCGGGCCGGGTTGCTCTCTTTTTACCGTCAGGATTATCTCAAGGGCAGCAGCGGCTCCCTCAAGCAGGCGGTATGGCAGAAGGTGGCGGCGTTAGGCGGCGAGGCGACCCCCGAGCAGCGCGTATTGCTGCTCGGGAATGTGCGCTGTCTGGGTTTCTATTTCAGCCCGGTCAACTTCTACTTCTGTTATCAGCAAGGCGGCGCCCGTTACCTGCTGGCCGAGGTTTCAAACACGCCCTGGAACGAGCGCCACTATTACCTGCTGGATCTGGCGGCGCTGGCGCCTCACGACAAAGATTTTCATGTCTCCCCCTTTATGGCGCTCGCCATGCGTTACCACTGGCGCATTCGTCCGCCGGTGCAGGAGGCGCTGATCCATATCGAGAGTCACCCCCAATCTGGCGACGCCAAGCTCTTTGATGCGACGTTGACGCTACGCCGTGAGCCACTTTCCCGCCAGGGTGTCATACGGCTGTTGGCGCGCTGGCCGTGGATGACAATGCAGGTGTTGGTAGGGATCTACTGGCAGGCGCTGCGCCTTTTTATCAAACGAACTCCCATCTTTAGCCATCCGGAGACTCATTAATGGAACTGTTGCAATCGACCATTTCCGCCTCCTTGCTCGATAAAGTGGCCAAGCAAATGTTGTTCAAGCTGCTGGGGCGACTCACTGATGGCCAACTGCTGCTGCGTGAAGGCAGTGAGCACTACAGCTTCGGGGTGACCGGCACGGACTTGTACGCCGAGCTGGTAGTACAGGATCCAGCCTTTTATCGCCGCGTGCTATGCGGGGGCAGTATTGCGGCCGGAGAAACCTGGGTGGAGGGGCGCTGGAGTAGTCCAGACCTGGCGGCGCTGGTGCGTTTGCTGGCGCGTAACCAGCGCCTGCTCGCTAGTTTGCAGCGACGTATGGGCTGGCTCAGCTTCCCGTTTAACAAGGTGCGACACTGGCTCAATCGCAATACGCTGACCGGCTCCCGCGCCAATATTGCTGCCCATTATGATCTGGGCAATGCGCTCTATCAGGGCTTTCTCGACAGCCATATGCAGTATTCAAGCGGCATCTACCCGCACCCTGAGGCCACGCTAGAGGAGGCGCAGCAGGCCAAGTTACGCACCATTTGTGAGCGGCTTGAGCTGGGGCCGGCAGATCATCTGCTGGAAATAGGTACTGGCTGGGGCGGGTTGGCCATCTACGCCGCCCGCCACTATGGTTGCCGGGTCACCACCACCACCATCTCTCAAGCACAGTATGACTACGCGCGCGCCTGGATTGAACAAGAGGGGTTGCAGGATCGTATCACCCTGCTGCTGAAGGACTACCGCCATCTGCAGGGGCAGTACAACAAACTGGTCTCTATCGAGATGATTGAAGCGGTAGGGCATGCCTTCTTGCCTGACTACTTCCGGCAGATATCCCGCTTGCTCACACCCGGTGGTCGCCTGCTAATCCAGGCTATTACCATCGCCGATCAGCGACATGCGCAGTATCTGCGCAATGTCGATTTCATCCAGCGTTACATCTTCCCTGGCGGTTGCTTGCCGAGTGTTTCCCAGATGGCAACCTTGCTGGCGCGGGAGACTGACATGCAACTGGTGCGGCTGCATGATCATGGCCAGCACTACGCCCGCACCCTGGCTCACTGGTGCGAGCGCTTTCTGGCGCTGGCCCCCGAGTTGCTGACACTTGGGTATAGCCAGGATTTCATCCGGCTGTGGCACTTCTATTTTGCGTATTGCGAAGGTGGCTTCTGGGAGCGAGCCATCAGCCTGGTGCAATTGGAAGCCGCCAAACCGGGAGCGGCAGCCTGGTCGGGTGATGAACCGGTAAGGGCGCACTGACATGTGGTGATGGATCGCACGGCTGAGCTTTAACTGCTTCGGGTTGGCAGATAATAGCCGTGAGTTGACACTGTCCCGCTATCGGCCCCGCCAAGGCTGATTCGGGTGTGTTGTAGAATGCTTGAGCGGCAGAATGATCAAGGGGTCACAACCCGATGAGCTGCAACCCCTTGTTTTAACTGGTGCCGGTAATAGGAGTCGAACCTACGACCTTCGCATTACGAAGCCCTGTTTTTGCAATCCAAAGCAGTCCAATTCTGTCCGATTTTTTGCATATAACATGTTGATGTTTATATTGTTTGTCGATAAATCTTATCCGAGATTGTCCGATGCGGTTTGCCCCTATACAATGCTTTTTAAGTACGCGAGCAAGTACGCGAGAATGGCATGATCAAGACAGATAGAGAGTGTAGCGCCTTGGTGCCTCCAG
>JAYROM010000001.1:0-4475 GCA_041911695.1 Aeromonadaceae bacterium | reverse complement strand
GTTTGCGTCCGCCCCGTACCGGCGCCATCGCCAGGTGCCCGGTTGTCGGCCCGGTCGCCAACAATCCACGTCTTGGCATGACTGCGCCCCCAGTTGGTGTTTCCGATTAGCTCGTAGCCATTGGCCATGCACCAGAGTGCAATGGCCGCCCACTCGTGAGCGGTCATCAAGTGCCACCCCGCCCCCTTCGCTGCACAAGCGGCGCGGGCTGCGGTATGATCTAGTGATGCTCGCGGGTCTTGCCGCGGCGCGCTGACAGAGCCGGAGCCGGACGCAAGATAGGCGCCGATGAATATCTCGCTCTTGATGCTGCCGCTGCCAAAATCGAACGCCGTCACATCGCCAGTGCCCATATCGGCAGTCATGCCGAGATCAGCATATGTAAAACGTGGCAGTACAAACATCACATTGGCGTTACCTGCGGCATCATAGATGACCGTTTGCTGCCCGCCGCTGGCGCGCTCGACGGCGCGGCGCTCTGCGTCCTGAATAGCCGGCCCATTGGTGCGCATGATGGCGGATGATCCCGCCTCGGCATTGATGCTAGCAGCAGACGCTGCAGCTTTGTCGGCTTCCACTTTGGCGCGGGTGGCCTGCCCCTCGCCATCACTGGTCACCCGCTTCCACGGGATCAGCGTTTGCTTGGTACCATCCGGTGCAATCACCTCGACGGTGGCTGCATTGCTCGTCAGCAGCGTCTGAAAGGCATCACTTTGTTGTTGATAGGCACTCAGGGTGGCCGTCAGGCGGCGTGCGAATTCCGGAACGGAATCTGAAAAGGTTGTGATGATCTCGTAGGCTTTACCTGTGGCAGTGACGCCGCGATAGGCCTGAACTAGGTACAGCTCGGTATTTGAGACCACATAGTCCACCTCATAGACATCCACCGAGGTGCCACTGGTGATACAAAAAAGATGGCCCTTGGCCACCCCGTTCTTGGTATCTGCGAAGCTAGTCCCGGTACCAGTTACCTTCTTGTTGTCGTTGGTGACGTCTACCATGCCGTCACGCTTCCATACTCCAGCCATGATTCCCCCTTACCGACCAGTCGGGCCAGAGAACTGAGCTAACTGGCGCTGCTCCTGGTTCGAGTCCACCGTGGTTTTATCACCGAGCTGCTGCAGATACGCTTGATAGTGGGACTGGGCCAGATTGGTGTTGGCAGCGTACTCTGCATCCTTGCTGTAGGCGCGGTACAACACGAAGTCGATCAGCGGGTTGATGTAGATGTCATCCAGATCGCAGACGGCAGGCGTGGTAGTGTTTTCCACATCCGCCAGCGCGTGATCCTGCGGGGCGACTGAGTAAACCAGATCAACCTTGGTTCCGGCCACGCAGCCCGGGTAGAGGTAGAAGGTCTTCGGGTCTCGCTCGTCATAGACGAAGGCGTCTACCTTGGTGGCGGTCTTGTCTTCGTGCCACTCAGGATAACTATCATCCAGCGCCTTGCGGGCGACGTAGCGGATCACCTTGCCGCCAACATTGCGCGGCACGTCAATCAGACGCAGCGCGTCGGTAGGCAGCGCCTGCTTGGTGCCGGCAGCCGCAGAAAACTCGACATTCTTGGTGTGCGCATCGGGTCGCACCAGCACGATGGCCTTCTGTGCATCATTGAACCAACCAACCAACTCAGCCTTAGGCCAGCGGACGTAATCCGGATCGTTGAGCAGCTTGTTGCAGCGACCAATGATGGTAGAGACGGGTACTGTTGCCATTTGTCATGCTCCGTTAGTAGAACTGGCGCTTGCGGACAGGGTTGCTGTCACTCTCGCCGTTGATTGGCTGGGTGTTGTGCTCCTGGCGGAACCGGTATGCGCGACGCCATCCCTCGACAAAATCACGGTCGTAGTAAGCCGAGCGCTTCGGATCTGTCCACGGGCGGTCTGGTTGCGCGTACAGGATGGCGGCGGCGCCAGAGCAAATGGTGTCGCAATGGTCCTCGAACAACTGGGCCGGCAGCATGTCGGACCCCTGCACCGGTTCGGCCACATAACAGATCTCGACCTGCTCGAATGGCTGTAGCGCGCTGATCTCGTTGGGTGACATGGCAAAGTAGTGCTCGCCAGACACCAGCGTCACATTGTCAGCGTCAGCGACATAGCGCAGGTTGCAGGCCTTGAGCCCGTCAATGTCGCACACCTCTACCAGATCGCCTGCCGGAGCATCGACCGTGCGTGTCATGACCAGCAACTCCGAGTTGCGGCAGAACGTTCCGGCCGCCTCGACCAACGCGCCGGTCATGAACACGTCAAGCGGCCCAGAGATATGCCGGCGCAGTGTCGGCAGGAACTGCTCAGGCGATACCATCCGCATCATCAGGACACCTTGGCGCGGTAGGCATCACGGACGCGAACGCGGTAGTCGTTTACCGCCTCGCGTGCCCCCTGAGTAATCTCAAGGTCGTTAGCCACGCAGAAGGTGGTCAGCTGCGCGCTGGTCATCTTGCCCAGGTCAGTGTCGCCGACAACGAATGATTCCTCTGCAGCGCGACGTGCGGCCTCTTCGGCTGCGGCTGCGGCTGCTGCTTCGGCATCCTTGGCGGCCTGCTCTTGCTCTGCTGCTACGGTTTCAGCCCGCTCTGCTCGCACCCACACCGTCGGGTAGTCCAACAGCTGGACAGCCAGCGCGGATTCCACATCAACCGGAACCATGCGCGGGAAACTAAGCCGCGAACCGGTAATTGTGTCCTTCTTCACCGGCTTGTTGCCGATGTAGACAATGGCGATTTTCTCGCTCATGACATCATCTCCAGTAGTGGCGCCCGGATAACCAGGCGCCTGGTTGCTGTTACAGATTGCCTACCATCTCGTAGACCACTTTGACGCGCAGCTTGCCGGACGCTGCACCGCCACCTACCAGCACGGAAAGCACATCGCCGTCTGCGCTAAGGTAGTCATCGATCAGCATCTCTGAGGCCACTTCTGCAGAGGTGGTAATGGCCTTGGTCAGGGCGGTAGACCCAACCTTAAAGGTCAAGGTAGTGCTGGCCCCGAGCGCATCGGAATGGACTCGAACCCCGATCACCTTGATGTTCGGCTCCAGCTTGCAGATATCGATGGTTGCGCCGGATGCGGCGCTGACGTTGCCCTCGAACGTAGGGCTCACAGACAGGTTTCCGCACTCACCGTTGTACCAGCGGCGGTTGTCATTCGGATTGAGCATGTCAATTTCCTCTTGGAATGGTTAAGGGCCCCTCAGCAGAGGCCCTGTTATTGCCGGTTAGCGGGCGGTAGCGCTCACTGCGGTGTCCAGGGCGATGGTGCCGTGGTCCTGCAAGTTGCCATCGCGCCCCTTGAAGCGGATCTTCTGCAGGCCGGACATCCAGTTGATGGACACCTCGGTGGAGTTGTCGTGGTCTTCCTTCACTTCCTTGAGGCCGAAGGAGGAGCCATCCAGACCGGAGCCGAACGCATTGGCCAGTGCCTGACCACCGAGCAGCACAGCACGGTCGATCATCGTCGCAGCGGTCTTGTCCACGGTGGCGCCATCGGCAGAGTTGGCCGCACATACCTTGACGGTAGACCCCTGATTGAAGCGGATCGGCATGCCCGTGTACTGCTTGACCAGGATGTTGCGCCACATGGCGGACTCGCCCTTGAACAGCGGGTGAGACCAGCCCTTGCTGCGCTCCATCGCGGAGGCGACCATGGATTGCCAGTCTTTCGCCGAGCTGCCGGTGTAGAAGTCGTTCCACTGGCGCGGCGTCACCAGCAACAGGTACAGCGGCTCACCGCCTGACGGGTCTGATGCCAGGCGGATCGGCTGGATTGGCGCGGCCATCTCGCTGATGAACAGCGACAGGTTGTCAACGGAGGACAGATTGAACTTGTCAGCAGAATCCAGCGTCTCGAAGCTGGTCGCATCACCGCCGAAGAAGTGGCGGTCGTAAGTCGGTGCGGTGATCGGGTTGATCATGATCTCCGCGAACTCAGCATCAGACGCCAGAGGGATGATGGTGTCAGTGGCCATGTAGTCGCCACGGGCACCGGCCAGCTGAATCATGCCGCGCTGGTCGGTCAGGCTACCGTAGTAGCCATCAGACAGCAGGGTACGCGCCAGACGCAGCAGGTCGTGCTTGGTGCGCTGCTGAGACATCTTGCCGCCTGCATCAACACCGTGACGGGTCTGGTTGATCTTGAGCGCAAAGCTCGCCTGCGACAGATTTTCCAGTCGGCCAGCCAGCTTTCGGTCACCCATGGTCGGGCGGCCGGTCAGCTTGTGGAAAATCTGCATGTCCACTTCGTCGCCGGCTTGCTTGGACAGGTCTGTAACGCGGACAACCGGCGCGCCTGCAGAGGTCTGCTTGCCACCGTTGACCTTGGCGCCCTTAGGTGCGTCCTCGGTCAGCATGTTGATGAGGGAGTGAGACCGGTTGGCCTCAAGAAAAAGCGCCGTCTGCAGGATCTTGTTAGCCTGGGCGCTGGTAACCTGAGTCATGATTAGGCTCCTGAAATGAAAAAACCGGCACTAGGCCG